>NZ_CAXBOC010000056.1:0-16345 GCF_963976465.1 uncultured Cyclobacterium sp.
ACCGCTTTGAGTTATGACATGAAATTAATTGGAGAATCATTTGACATTGATTTTGCAATTTTACCAATTGGGGATAACTTTACCATGGGTATTACCGATGCATTAAAGGCTGCTGAATTTGTTGGGACCGATAAAATTATTGGCATGCACTATGATACATTTGAACCAATTAGAATAGATAAAATTAAAGTAAAAAGAGAGGCAGAAAAAAGTGGGAAAGAATTGATTTTGCTAAACATAGGAGAAAGTATTTCGCTATAAAAGACAATGGGAAAAGTAATCGCAATAGCCAACCAAAAAGGAGGCGTAGGAAAAACCACTACTGCCATGAATCTTGCAGCCAGTTTGGCTGTGTTAGAGTACAAAACCTTGGTGATCGATGCAGATCCCCAGGCCAATACCACGTCTGGGCTAGGCTTTGATCCTAAGGAAATAGAAACAAGCATTTATGAATGTATGGTCAATGAAAGTGATATCAACGAAATCATTATATCTACTGAAATCGATCATTTGGATTTGGTGCCTTCACATATAGACCTGGTAGGAGCGGAAGTGGAAATGGTAAACCTGGAGGACAGGGAGGAGAAGATGCGGAGTGTGATTCAGGAAGTAAGGGATCGATATGATTTCATCATCATCGATTGTTCACCCTCTCTAGGGCTAATCACAATCAATGCATTGACCGCTTCAAATTCTGTAGTAATACCTGTTCAATGTGAATACTTTGCATTGGAGGGTTTGGGTAAATTATTGAATACAATCAAAATTATTCAAACCAGGTTAAATCAAGAACTTGAGATTGAAGGTATACTATTGACAATGTATGACGTTAGACTAAGACTATCCAACCAAGTTGTGGAAGAAGTACGCATGCATTTTAAAGACATGACTTTCGATACCATTATTCCTAGGAATGTTAAATTAAGTGAGTCACCTAGCTTTGGTATGCCGGTAGTGGCTTTTGATGCCACAGGGAAAGGAGCTGTTGCCTACTTAAATTTGGCCAATGAAATTGCCATTAAAAATGGTATGGCGAAAGAAAATTGAATAAATAATAACAATGGCTGTTAATAAATCAAATGTTAAAAAAAGAGGTGCCTTGGGTAAAGGTTTGGGTGCCTTGTTGAAAGATTCTCCCGGAAAGGAGAAAAGTGGCGACAATAGTGAAAAACAAAACCCTGTAGCAGGAATTTTTGAAGTGCCTTTAGAAGAAGTTCAGGTAAACCCCTACCAACCTAGAACCCATTTTGATAAGACGGCCTTAGAAGAGCTGTCGGACTCTATAAAAGTACAAGGGATTATTCAGCCCATTACTGTAAGAAGACTTGCTGATAATGAATATCAGTTGATTTCAGGGGAAAGAAGGTTTCAAGCTTCCAAACTCGCCGGACTCAAACAGATCCCTGCCTACGTTCGGACAGCCAATGACCAGCAAATGCTGGAAATGGCCCTAATTGAAAACATTCAAAGGGAAAATCTTAATGCCTTGGAAATTGCGCATTCCTACCAGAGACTATTGGCAGAATGTGAACTTAAACAAGAACAACTTGGGGATAGGGTAGGTAAGAATCGGACTACCGTAAACAATTACCTTCGTTTATTGAAATTGCCACCGGATATTCAAGCCGGTATTAGGGATCAAAAAATCAGTATGGGTCATGCGAGGGCATTGATTAATATTGAGGATGTAGACAAACAACTTGCCATCTTTAAAAAGACGGTGGAAGAAGAGTTGAGTGTAAGGAAGGTGGAAGCCTTGGTTAAGGAATTGAATGATGGATCCCCTAAAAAAGCAGATAAAGAGAAAGAAGCTTTAGATCCTGTAAAAAAATATGAGATCAATAAGCTTCAGCAGAAATTGGCTTCACATTTTGGTACCAAGGTTTCTTTGAAGTCCGACAAAAAAGACAAGGGTGAAATTAAGATTCCCTTTCACTCTACCAGTGACCTTAACAGGATCTTGGAAATTTTAGAATTGATCTAAGTGAAATGCCGATTTTTCATTATGGCAAATAAAATTAATCCTAAAACAAACCAATTGCATATTGTTTTAGGATTTTTGTGTCTTTTTCTGGTTCATTCTGTAAATGCTCAAGAAATAGATAGCAATACATCCCTGACCGACTCTATAGGTATTGAAGCGCCTAAAAATGTTAAAGATCCTAAAAAAGCGATCTATTTGTCTTTAATTTTCCCTGGAGCAGGTCAGGTTTATAATGAAAAAGTCTGGAAATTACCTTTACTTTACAGTGGCGTTTCTACGGCAATTTATTTTTTGAACTTTAACAATAGAAGGTACAAAGAATTTATTGCTGCCTTGGAGATAGTAAGGGAGGGTACAGAAACCAACCCTTTTCCCAATTTAAATGAAGATGGAATTATAAGAAATGTCAATTACTGGAGGAGAAACAGAGATGCCATGTACATGGTTTTTGGAGCCATATATGCTTTAGGGGCTGTAGATGCTTTTGTAGATGCCCATCTCTCGGGATTCGATGTTAGTGATGACCTTACCTTCAATCTTGAACCAAGTATGGAGCCCATGTTGGCCAATAATAATGCCATTGGGCTTTCATTAAAAATAAAATTTTAATATGAATATTCTGATATTAGGCTACGGAAAAATGGGGAAAATTATCTCCCAAATGGCTGAGGAAAGAGGCCATCGTATTGTGGCCAAAATTAATATTGAAAATGTGGCAGATCTGGATCATTTGAATACAGATGAAATAGATGTTGCCATCGAATTTAGCCAACCAAGTTCTGCAGTAGGTAATATTACCTGGTGCATGCAACACCATGTGCCGGTGGTGGTGGGAACAACAGGATGGATGGATGAGAAAGAGGCGATGACTGAGCTATGTGCCCAAAAGAACGGCGCTCTCTTCTATGCTTCAAATTTCAGCATAGGTGTAAATATCTTTTTTAAGGTCAATGCCTTCCTTGCCAAATTGATGAATGATCAGACAGCATATCAAGCCGACCTGGAAGAAATCCATCATACAGAAAAGAAAGATGCGCCAAGCGGTACTGCCATAACCTTGGCTGAAGGATTGATCAATAATAACAAAAGATATTCCAAGTGGAAATTAAAAGAAGGTGATGGCCAAACTGATGAAGGAGTGCTGCCCATTACTTCTAAAAGAATTGACCCGGCCCCGGGAACACATATTGTATCCTATACGTCCGAAATTGATGATATTACCATAAACCATACCGCACACAATAGAAAAGGTTTCGCGTTGGGGGCTGTATTGGTGGCAGAATGGCTACCCGGTAATAAAGGTGTTTTATCAATGAATGATTTTTTGGATTTTTAATTAATAAAAAATGAGTCAAGAAAAAAACAAAAAATCAGCTTCCAGAGAATGGATTGATGCATTGCTTTTTGCCATTATTGCAGCAAGTTTAATCAGGTGGTTGCTATTGGAACCTTTTACCATCCCCACAGCTTCAATGGAAAAATCTCTGTTGGTGGGGGATTTTCTATTTGTAAGTAAAATGCACTATGGTACCAGGGTACCGAAAACCATTCTTCAAGTTCCGCTGACCCACCAAAAAATTTGGGGTACAGAGCTTAAGTCTTATTCTGAAGCCATTCAATTGCCCTATTACAGGTTACCCGGCTTTACTTCCATCAAAAGAAATGATGTGGTGGTATTTAACTTTCCGGAGGAATTTCAATACCCCGTGGATTTGAAGACCAATTATATCAAGCGGGCTGTGGCTATTCCGGGAGATGTCCTGGAAATAAAGGAAGCGCAATTGTATGTCAATGGAAAGGCCAGTGAAAACCCGGAAGAAATGCAGTTTTCATATGATGTCATTGTCAATAGACCTTTGAATGCGGAGTTTTTTGACAGGTATGGCATTAACCCTGATAGCTACTATCCATTTTCTGATAATTCTGGCTATTTTGTCTTTGCTACAGATGCAATGATCAAGGAGCTTGAACAATCTCCGGCCATATCTTCCATTCAAAAAAGGATCAGTAAACCGGGGCAAGGGGATGCCAATATATTCCCCGATGGAGCCTACTTTAAATGGAATAAGGATAATTTTGGTCCCCTAGAAGTACCGGCAAAAGGGCAAACCATCACCCTTGATGAAGAGAATGTTAGGAAATACTCTTTTACCATTGAGAAGTTTGAAGGGCATGAAAATGTTACTGTAGAAGACAATAAATTGTTTATCGATGGGGTGGAACAACAGACCTATACCTTTAATCAAAATTATTATTTCATGATGGGAGATAACAGACACGATTCCCTAGATTCAAGGTTTTGGGGATTTGTGCCTGAAGATCACGTAGTAGGAAAGGCCTGGTTCCTCTGGTTGTCTTTAGAAAAACACAAAACCATGTTTAACAAAATCAGATGGGACAGATTTTTTAAACCCATTAATTGATAATATATCTTGGTGTAGCAATTTAAAAGTTCAATTCTAAAATAAATTGCTAGTTCACAACAAACAAATCCCCGGACGATACAATGGTCTGGGGATTTTGTGTTTAGCGTCTTTTAAACCCGGATTAAGCCATAGTGTTAATGATATCTGCTGAACTTTCTTAAGGGGAGGGTTGCAATCACAAGAAAATTAGCTGTATAGGGATTATAGCATAGCATTGCTATGGTGAAATTGTAAATAGGAGGTAAATAGCTGGTTTTTAGTTAATTAAAGCATATTTTCTGATTTGTTTTAATCATTATTATCAAAAGTATGGGTTACCATTGAATAGGGGCTACTCCATTTTTAGTCAAGTAAGCATTGGTTTGGCTAAAATGTTTGCAACCTAAAAATCCCCTATGAGCAGATAATGGACTTGGATGCGGAGATTGTAATTTGAAGTGTTTATCAGCGGGTATGACTACTGCCTTCTTTTGGGCATAAGCCCCCCAAAGCAAAAACACTAGGTTGGATTTATGTGCAGCCAAATTTTCAATCACCGCAGTAGTAAAGGTTTCCCAGCCTTTTTTCTGATGGCTCCCCGCCTTGTGTGCTTCCACTGTAAGTGTAGCATTCAGCAATAAGACCCCTTGTTTAGCCCATCTTTCCAGATTCCCATTGGAAGGAAAAGGTAGATTGAGATCACTCTTTAGCTCCTTAAAAATATTCAACAGTGATGGAGGAAAGGGAATTCCCTCCTTCACAGAAAATGCCAAACCATGCGCCTGTCCGGGACCGTGATAAGGATCTTGCCCTAGAATAACTACTTTGACTTTTTCTACCGGACACAAGTCAAAAGCTTTAAAGATGGAATCACCCATGGGATAGATCGTTTTGGTTTCATATTCTGTTTTAACAAAATTCACCAATGATTCAAAGTAAGGCTTTGAAAACTCATCCCCCATTAATTGTTTCCAACTATTTTCTATTTTGACGTTCATAAATAGGTTTTCTATTGGTATATTTGAATTAAGGATTCAAATTTCGGATAAGTTTTGTATTAAAAAAACTAAATGGCAACTGCAATAACAGAAGGGATAAAAATAAGTGTGGAAGCAAGCTACCAGAAAGAGTTTTCGAACCCTAATATGCATCATTTTGTGTTCACCTATAAAGTGACCATTCAAAATTGCAATCCTTTTACGGTACAATTGCTTCGAAGAAGGTGGGAAATTCATGATGCTGCAGAAAGTCTTAAGCTTGTGGAAGGAGAAGGTGTGGTTGGTCAGCAGCCTGTATTGGAACCCGGAAATACGCATACCTATTTATCTGGATGTACAATCAAATCAGGAATGGGAAAAATGAAAGGTAATTTTTATGTTGAAAAATTAAACGATGGTAAAATGCTAACTGTAACCATTCCGGAATTCCAACTTATCGCCAATATTTTCAACAATTGATCTTTCAATAATGCTTTTCCACATTCGGGAGTATTTTCTTTATTTTTTGCACAAAGAAGATCAACACAGCTTACATTCACCTTATTATTTTAATTTGTATAAAGATTTAAAATCTTACCTGAAAGAAAATAAAAACGGTAACCCGAAAATTGAAAGACTAAGAAAGAAATTTCTTTCCTCTAATCAAGAAATTCTTCGAACCGATTATGGTGCAGGATCCAGGTGGAGTAAGGGGCAAAAGCAAAAAGTGGCTGTTATTGCAAAACATGTGAGTAGCCCTCTGAAATTTTCACTTTTGTATCAGTTTCTTTGTAAACTTAGTCCGGCCAATACTGTTTTGGAACTTGGAACATCTTTGGGGATCAATACGGCTTACCTCGCAGCTGTTTGCAAAGGGGAACTGTATAGCTATGAAGGGGATCCCATACTGATGGGGTTGGCGCGTGAGCACCTGTCCCAAGAATCCCATATAAACTTGGTGACAGGGAATCTAAATGAGACCCTTAGGATGTCCTTATTGGCCTTGAATAGCGTAGATTTTGTTTTGATAGATGCCAACCATAGGTATGTTCCCACAATAGATTATTTTAAACAAATAGTACCGAAATTACATGCGGAAAGTATTTTGGTAATTGCAGACATCCACTGGTCGAAGCAGATGAAAAAAGCCTGGCAAGAATTAAAAAATTACCCATCTGTAACCGAAAGCATTGATTTTTTTGACTGTGGTGTATTATTTTTTGGTAAGCATGGAGTTAGAAATGACTATATCCTAAATATTTAAATTAGGTATAGGTAAAACTTGACTTGGTTTTCTATGCCTAATTCATCCTTTTTTCAATTTTAGTCAAATCTGGATGATTTTAAAGTCCTTGGTTGCTAGTTGGTATTATTGTTTTAATGTAGCAGTGGAAATCAACTTTAGTAATCTATGAACCTTTAGGCATGGTAAAAAAATGCCAGCTTTTTTTACCATGCTATTGGGTTGCATACTTTGTAAAAACATTATAATTTGGTCATTTAGCTTGATTCCTTGATATGCCATGTAAATTGCTGGTTAATCGTAAGGATAAAAAGAGGCTGATGTTGATTTATGAGGAATATTTAAAGCAGAAAGCGAAAAAAATATTGGTCTGATAATTGATAGGCTTAGTAAGATATATGAACGTAAGTAAATGTCGCGGTAAAAATGAAGTATGCAATTGTAAAGTGTTTTTATTTGTATGAGTGAAGGAGAGAATAATAATAAAAGCAGTATAAATGTAGACAAAGGAAAAAATATTCTAATTATCGTTTTGGTAATTTTAGTAATTCTTAGTGGGTGGAGACTTTTAAATGATCACCGTGAAAAATCTAGAATCAATGAAGAGGTAACTCATTTGACTGAAGAAAACAATCAGTTGAATACCAGACTTGATTCTGTTACAAGAGAATTGGATGTTAGAATTAACGAAATTATCAGCCTTAATGGGGATGTTGAAGCCCTGGTGAAGGTCAAACAGCAGTTGGAAAGAGAGCGAAAGCTAGATAAAAACAGGTCCGCCAATGATATTGCCAGGTTGAATGCTCAAATCGATAGTTATTTAACCTTATTGGAAGAAAAGGATGCAGATATTGTTCGATTGAAAGCCCAAAATGTGCAGCTTTTTTCTGAGAATAAAGAGTTAAAATCAGACAAGTTTGAGATTGAGGAGGAAATGGCCAAAATAAACAAGAAGACAGATGATCTTGAAAAGAAAGTGAATCTTGCTTCTCAACTGAAAGCCGAAAACATTGTTGTGGCTGCTGTAAATTCCAGGGGTAGAGAGAGGGAAGGAGAATTTAGGAACAGACAACTTTCAAAATTGAAGGTTTCTTTTAATATTTCAGACAATAAAGTGGCTGAAACCGGTATGAGAGATGTTTTCATTCAGGTTTTGTCTCCCAATGGGCAAGTGATATTTGACATAGCCAAGGGTTCGGGTACCTTTGAGTTAAATGGTAAAGAGCATTTTTATACTTTGAAGCAAGATTTTGTTTTTAATAATACCCAACAGCAATTGACTTATTTTTATGAGAAAGGGTCCGATTATGTCAAGGGAAACTATGTGGTCAAAATTTTTTCCGATGGTTGGGAAATAGGTGAAAGTAGTTTTGAAATAAAATAAAAGCGTATTTTTTTGATTATTTGGGCATTTAGCTTAATTTTGCAAACTGTTTTAAATTATTAAACAAAAGTTAAAAAGAATGTTCCAAAAAAATTATGAAACGGTATTCATCCTTACTCCCGTTTTGTCTGAAGTTCAGATGAAGGATACCGTAGACAAGTATGTAGGCTTGTTAAAGGAATTGGGAGCAGAGGTAGTAAATGTTGAGAACTGGGGCCTAAAAAAATTGGCTTATCCTATCCAAAAGAAAACTACCGGATTTTATGTATTGGTTGAGTACAAAGCTGATCCATCTGCAATTCAGAAGTATGAGATAAATTTCAGAAGAGATGAGACCGTATTGAGGTTTCTTACGACTGTTATGGACAAACATGGTTTGAAATACGCAGAAAGAAGAAGAAAAGGTGAATTCAATAAAAAATCTGAAGCTAAGGAGGAGCCAGCAAAATGACATTAAAAAACGAACCAATCAACAGAGAGCAAAACAGAAAAAAATACTGTAGGTTTAGAAAATTAGGTATCAAGTATATCGATTATAAAGATCCTAACTTCTTGCTTAAATTTGTGAACGAACAAGGTAAAATTCTTCCTAGAAGATTGACAGGTAACTCTGCAAAATTTCAGAGAAAGGTTGCTCAGGCCATTAAGAAAGCCAGACATTTGGCATTATTGCCTTACGTAGCAGACGGCTTGAAATAGTTTGTCTGTAATCCTTCACCTAATAAAATATTTTAACAATGGAAGTTATCTTAAAAACAGATATAAAAGGACTAGGGTATAAAAATGACTTGGTAGATGTAAAACCAGGTTATGGAAGAAATTACCTAATACCTCAGGGCTTTGCTTTACTTGCTACCTCTTCAAACAAGAAGATTTTGCAAGAAAATATTAAGCAAGCAGCTCATAAAGCAGAAAAAATTAAATCAGAAGCTGAAGCTGTAGCGGCTAAGTTAGAAAGCATCACGTTAGAAATTAAAGCAAAAATAGGCGATTCCGGAAAGATTTTCGGAAAAGTGACAACTTTGCAACTCTCTGATGCTTTGGCAGAGAAAAATATTGATATTGACCGTAAGAAAATATCTATCAACCAGCCGGTTACTACTTCAGGTGAATACGAAGCTGAAATTGATCTTCACAGAGAAGTCAAAACCAATGTGAAGTTTGTGGTCGTAGCTGAATAGTTACAACTAAAATATTGAATTAAAAAAGCCAGGTTTGTCCTGGCTTTTTTAGTTTACAATGGCTTTCTCTAAGTCGGCTATTAACTTTTTGGAAACAGATCGGATGCTCTTACTTTTAGCCTCTTTCAAAAGTTCCAATGCAAGCATTGATTTCATTTTTAGACCATCAGGATTATGGTCAAACCGATAACTGCCTAAACACCACTTCAACTCAGCAGCCAATTCTTCATTGATTTTTAATTTGTTAAGTTTTTCGATGGTGTGCTCTACAGATTTTTCTAAAAGTGCTGAATCCATTTTATTATTTGTTAAAGGTTATAGTAAATTTTTCAACAATATTATCAATAATTATTAAATATTGAAATTTTACTCAAAAAATATTTCTTATCCATATTTAATAGAGTGTATGGTTGTAGATAATATAAATATAGATTCCTTTTCAACTTAGGTTTCCATTCCCTCATATTTTCATTAATTTGATCTTTAATTCAGGCCTCAATCTAGGGTCATTTTATTTAATTGATTCAACCAATGAAAAGTTTTAGAACTACTTTCCGCTTTAAGCAGTGTGACAAAGGAATTCACCATTCATCAAATATAATTACCATAGGATCTTGCTTTTCAGAAGTGATAGGAGAAAGGTTACTTGATTGTAAATTCAATGCCTTAGTGAACCCCTATGGGACAACATTCAACCCCGTATCTATTTTTAATCTTTTAATAAAGTCAATTACGGGTAAGCCTTTGGACCCTGACTTGTATTTAAATAGACATGATCATTTTTTTCATTACCAGCTTCATTCCTCTTTTAGTGGTACTTCCGTTGAAGCGCTTGAAATGAAAATTGGAGGAACCCGTATTAAGGTAAGTGAACAGTTAGAATCTGCTACTCATTTATTTATAACGCTAGGGACGGCCTTCGTTTATCGCTTACTGGAAAATGGTAGTATAGTAGCCAATTGCCACAAACAGCCACAAAAGTATTTTTCAAAAAGCCTTTTAGGCTTGGATGAAATGATGGAAGGCTTTAATGCTTTTTATCAAAATATTTTGTTAATTAACCCGGGTATTCAAGTGGTTTTAACAGTGAGTCCGGTGCGCCATATCAAAGATGGAATTAGTCAAAATCAGCTAAGTAAGAGCTTGCTCAATGTACTTTGCCACCAATTGGTAGCAGCCTATCCTGAGATTTATTATTTTCCGGCCTATGAAATAATGATGGATGACCTCCGAGATTACCGCTTTTATAAGGACGATATGATTCATCCCAGTTTCATGGCTGAGGAGTATATATGGGAGCAATTTCAAACTGCTTTTTTCAATGAGGAAACCAAAGACTTGATTCAACATGTTGATCAAATAAAACGTAACCTTAAACATCGACCATTCAATCCTCAGTCTCAAGCCCATCAAAAATTTCTTCTAAAACTAAAAGAATTGATTTCTTTGATGCCTGAAAATCTCGATTTTTCCCATGAGAAACAATCCATTGAGGAACAGCTGAAGTTGTTTTAATAGTATTTTATTACCGGAAGTATGAACGCCAATCAACTGATAAATAGTAAAAGTATATACTTACAACAGCATGCCCATAATCCGGTAGAATGGTACCCTTGGTCAAAAGAGGCACTCGATAAAGCGAAGCTTGAGAACAAACCTATACTGGTTAGTATTGGGTATTCAGCTTGTCATTGGTGCCATGTTATGGAAAGGGAAAGCTTTGAAGACCTGGAAGTAGCCAAGCTGATGAATGCCCAATTTATATGCATAAAAATTGATAGGGAAGAAAGGCCTGACCTGGATAATATTTATATAGAAGCAGTACAGGTAATGGGCTTACAGGGGGGCTGGCCACTTAATGTGTTTTTGCTTCCCAATCAGAAACCTTTCTATGGAGGGACTTATTTCACAAAAGATCAATGGATAAAAGTGCTTTCAGGAGTTGCCCGAGCTTTTTCTCAAGAATACAAGGAACTGGTAAAAAGTGCAGAAGGCTTTGGCCAAAGTATCGAACGGTCTATAATAGACAAATATGGTTTAAAAAAAAGAAATACTGGTTTTTTACCGGAGAATGCTAGGGAGCTGGCTAGAAAACTGGCGAAGGGATTTGACCCGGAATGGGGAGGAATGAAAAGAGTGCCGAAATTTCCAATGCCTACAATTTGGAGCAAAAAGACTTGGGTGAAAAGGTTTGTTTTACCTTGGAAAAAATGGGTATGGGAAGTATTTATGATCACTTGAGTGGTGGTTTTTGCAGGTATAGTGTTGATGGTAAGTGGTTTGTGCCTCATTTTGAAAAAATGTTATATGACAATGGTCAGTTGCTGAGTCTCTATAGTAAAGCTTACCAATACAGTTCTAATGCCCTTTTTAAAGAAAAAGTTATTGAAACAATAAGCTGGCTACTTAATGAAATGTGTAGCCCTGAAATGGGTTTTTACGCTGCAATGGATGCAGATAGTGAGGGAGAGGAAGGGAAATTTTATACTTGGACATATTCTGAGTTGGAAGATGAGCTAGGGGGGGATTTGGATTGGTTTTGCCAATTGTATGGAATTAAAAAGCAAGGGAATTGGGAGCCCAATGTAAACCTACTTTTTCAGACCAAATCCTATACAGAAGTTGCTGAGAATTTTGGATTTACTCTTGATGCTTTTCAATACAAATTGACAGAAGTAAAACAAAGATTATTATCAAAAAGGACGCTTAGGACCAAGCCGGGATTGGATGATAAAATCATCAGTGGTTGGAATGGATGGATAATTGATGGATTATGTCATGCCTATCTGGCAATTGGTGAGGAAGAAATTAGAAATACTGCTTTAGCGAGTGGGAATTTCATTTGGAACCACATGGTCATTGAAAATGTGCTGTATAGAAATTACAAAGACAATGAAGCCTACACGCCTGCATTTTTGGAAGACTATGGAGCAGTAATCCAATGCTTTATTTCCCTTTATAAAATTTCTTTTGATCCACTTTGGCTAAACAGAGCGGAATGGCTAACTCAGAAGGTCATGGAAAATTTTTACGATGAGGAAGATGGGATGTTTTATTTTAATGACCTTAAAACTGAAAAGTTGATCGCCAATAAGAAGGAGATTTTTGACAACGTTATCCCTTCTTCCAACTCAATAATGGCAAGAAATCTTCATCAACTGGGGCTATATTTGTACAAGGATACTTATCTTGCACAAGCAAAGAGCATGTTGCAGTTGGTTAGTGAAATATTAATGAAAGAACCGGATTTTCTAGCCAATTGGGCAAACTTTTATTTAGAGCAATCGGTACCTACTGCTGAAATGGTAATTGCAGGAAAAGAGGCTAGCGAGCTTGGCTTAACACTCCAGAAAACCTACCGGCCCAATACAATTGTTGCTGCAGATACCAACGCAAACATTGTGCTTCCAATATTGGCGGATAAAATGGGGGAGAAATCTACTTTTTATGTTTGCTTTGATAAAACTTGCAAGCAACCTGTTGACACCATAGAAGCTGCCATTCAGCAACTGCCAAAATTGCCCAAGACTAAACAATAAGATGAATAGTGGAAGATCTCTTTGGACATAGTTACCCTTCAACAAGTAAAAACTTGTATGCAGACATTATCCTGCCTGTGCCTATACCCCGTGCATTTACTTATAGTGTAAGTCCGGAAATTCAGGATGAGATAGGAATTGGATATAGGGTAATGGTTCAATTTGGAAAAAAAAGAATCCTGACGGGGATTGTGGCTAAAGTTCACCAAAAAGCTCCTGAGGCCTATAAGGCCAAGCCCGTCTTGGACTTACTGGATGATTACCCCATAGTCAATGCCTTACAGATAAAATTCTGGGGCTGGATAGCGGGCTATTATTGCTGCCATATCGGCGAAGTTATGAATGCAGCTTTGCCCAGTGGCTTGAAACTTTCTACAGAAAGTAAGGTACAAATTCATCCTGACTTTGATCTAGAGAACCCGAACTTCCCGATGGATGATAGGGAGTTGGCCATATTAGAAGTGTTGGAGAAAAATCAGGAGATGAATGTAGATCAGCTTGAGCCATTGGTGGTGGCCAAGGACCTGCATAAAATTATAAAAAGTCTCTTGGCAAAAAAAGCCATTCTTGTTTACGAATCGGTTAAGGAAAAATACAGCCCTAAAACAGAAACAAGGGTGCGCTTTTCTCCTGAATACTTATTGGAGAGCAATAAGTTAAATGGGCTGTTTGAAAAAATTAAAGGCAAAGAAAAGCAAGAAAATGTCTTGCTCAAATACCTACAGCAAGTACCGGTATTCAATAACCAGGAACTTAATGAAAAAGGATTGTCAAAGAAAGTTTTGACAGATGCAGGTTGTTCTCCTTCATCTATTGAAACCCTTGTGAAAAATAAGGTCTTTGAAAGTTTTAAAGTGAAAATAAGCCGTTTTGATCCCATAAAAATTGATGAGCGACCTATTGAGCTTTCACAAGATCAAATGGAGGCCTATGAATCCATCCAGCATGAATTTGGCAACAAATCTACGGTACTTCTCCATGGAATTACGGGCTCAGGGAAAACAGAAATATACATAAGGTTAATCAATGATGTTTTAGATAGCGGTTCCCAGGTACTGCTGTTATTGCCTGAGATTGCTTTGACTACGCATTTGGTTTCAAGGCTTCAAAAGGTGTTTGGAGATAAAATGGGGATTTTTCATTCCAGGTATTCAGACAATGAAAGGGTAGATGTTTGGCAAGGGGTGTTATCCGGAAAGTATAATTTTATTATTGGTGTAAGGTCTTCTTTATTTTTACCTTTCGACAGTTTAGGGCTGGTTATAGTAGACGAGGAACATGAGCCTTCCTACAAACAATTTGAACCTGCACCTCGATTTCATGCCCGGGATGCTGCCATTATGTTAGCATGGCTGCATCAGGCAAAAACTGTTTTGGGTACTGCCACCCCGGCATTTGAAAGTTTTTACAATGCCCAGAATGGTAAATACGGATATGTAAAAATGGACAAACGCTATGGAGGGGCAGAATTACCTCATTTTCATCTGGCAGACATACTGAAAGACAAAAAAAAGAACTTGCTTAAACTGGATTTTACCAGACTGATGAGAGAGAAAATTCAAGAGGCGCTCAACAATCAGGAACAAGTCCTTATTTTTCAAAACAGGAGAGGATATGCGCCCTATATTTCTTGTGAAGAATGTGGTTGGATCCCTGAGTGTGAACATTGCGATGTGAGTTTAACTTATCATCAATACCAGAATGAATTGAGGTGTCATTATTGTGGATTTAAAGAAAGGGTTCCCAATAAATGTCAGGCTTGTGGAAGTGAGAAAATTACTACAGTTGGTTCCGGTACCGAAAGGATAGAGGAGAACCTTTCTCTATTGTTTCCGGAAGCGAGAATACTAAGAATGGACTTGGATACCACACGTAGTAAGTACGGTTATCAAAAGATTTTAGAGGAATTTGGATCCGGCAATGTTGACATATTGGTAGGGACTCAAATGATTACCAAGGGACTTGATTTTGACAGGGTTTCTTTGGTAGGGATTGTTGATGCGGATCGGATATTGTTTTACCCTGATTTCAGGTCCGGAGAAAGGGCTTTCCAACAAATTACCCAAGTGGCAGGAAGAGCCGGAAGGAGAAATAAAACAGGTAATGTAATTGTTCAAACAAGAAGGCCTTATCAACTGATTTTCAAGGAGATAATTGAGGGTAAGTATACTGAATTTTACCGACAGGAAATGGGGGATAGACGGCAATTTTTTTATCCTCCTTTTGTCAAAAATATTAAAATTGTTGTCAAACATAAGGATTTTAAAATTACGGAAACAGCTGCATCGCAATTGAAAAATTTACTCTCTGATATTGATGGAAGGAAGATCATATTAGGTCCTGAAAAAGCACTGATTGGTAAAATAAAAAATTTATTCCATTTTGAAATATGGATTAAACTTGAAAGAAGTTCACAAGCCCAAGAACATTTTAAGCATGAAATGTCCCACAAGATTTCAGCATTGCAGGGAGACAAGCGTTTTCGGTCGGTTAGATTTTTAGTGGATGTTGATCCATCTTAGTTTGTGTTCGGCATATTTGATTTTAGGACGTATTAAAATAATTCTGGCAGGTTTTGGGTTTAAATTCAAACTGTAATCCAGGTATGCTTTATTACCAAAACATGACTTGATAGTTTTACTATTTCGGGTATATTTAAGGGGGTTTTACTTGGGGATTGAGCGCTTAAATTTAGTCAATATTACCAGACAAAAATAAAGGGAAATTACGGTATTTTTTTGAAATGCATAAACTCCTTAGTCTATCAATATTTTTATATTAATAGGGTTAAACTGAGTTTTTTTTACTTTCTTCCTTTATTTGCCCATCTCCATAAATTACTGTATAAATAGCATATTATTAAGTATTTTTAGTTGTATTTTTTAAGATAAGTCATTTGATGTTAATTTTATTTTGATAAATTTATGAAGATAAAATTATATAAATGAGCCATTATTTTGAGACCATAACATTTGAATCTTTGGATGGCTTCCAATGTGACTTGAAGCATCTTAAGTCTTCCAATGCCTCTAAAGGTCCGGTGCTTTTGGTGCATGGTGCCGGGGTGAGTAGTAATATATTCAACCCACCATCCAAAAATAATATCATATATGCCCTTGAAGCAGCCGGATATGATGTATGGTTAGAAAATTGGAGAGGGAGTATTCAATTTGAGCCCAATGAATGGAATTTGGATCAGGTGGCTCAATATGATCATCCTGCAGCGGTAAGAAAGGTGATCGAACGAACAGGAGCTAAAGAAATAATGGCAATAATTCATTGTCAAGGCAGTACCAGTTTTATGATTTCCTCCATTTTAGGGCTTATTCCGGAAGTGAAATTAATTATAAGCAACGCGGTTTCTTTACATCCCGTGGTTCCATTTTATTCTGGTATTAAATTAAATGTACTCGTGCCTTTGGTGAGTAGATTTTTTAAATTTCTAGACCCACAATGGGGATTAAGAGCTCCAGATTTTAAGTCTAAACTAATGCTTAATGTAGTGAAAGCTACGCATTGGGAGAAAGATTCACTGGTAGGTAAAATGGTTAGCTTCACCTACGGGTCAGGGTTTCCTGCATTGTGGGAACTTGAAAATATAGATGATAAAACAAAAAATTGGATTCAATATG
>NZ_CAXBOC010000057.1:0-16332 GCF_963976465.1 uncultured Cyclobacterium sp.
CCACCAAAACCTGGTGGAGCTTCCTTCGGCAAGTAACTCAGGCTTGTCGTTTCTATTCCAGTAATGGAATCTATCGTTTAAAACTTGGGTAGGAAAATCGCTTCCAAACCCTTGGTATCTTTTATTCTGGGCAAAAACGAATTCAGGTTGAACCTGAAGGTGTAAAAATCCAAGTCTACCATAAACTCCGGCACTAATATATTGTTCGTACCCTCTTCCATTGTGCATGCCAAACCCACCATAGCCATAAGGTCTTTTACTGTTGTACAATAAGGTTGACTGTATCGGGAATACAGAATAGCTTATCTTACTTTCTGACTTTTTTTGAGGAGATAAGAACAAGGATTGAAGAGAAAGGTCAGGCCTTAAACCGTCCTGCTTAAGCGAATCCAATCCTCCTATTAGCAGTTGCTCCCTCCTCCCATACTCTTCCAAAATAGCTGTGCCAGGGGCAAGATTCTGAGAAAAAGCATTGATTATCCCGAAAAAGAAGATCAGTATACTTACCCCCTTTTGTAATTGATATTTGTTTGTCATTTATTTATCCCTGCTATAACTTGTTTTCAAGATCCCCTGTACAAAAATACATTATTTCTCGGGTTTTATCAAAATCATGTTTTTCAAAAATCTTCATTTCAGACCGTGTTGCGCTCTGCATTTCTTGAGGTAATTCCGAGAAATCCTTTACAGAAATAGCATACCCATTAGCTGCCATATAACTCGCTATATCTAACTGATGATTATCAATTCTTTCCGTATTTGGAACTATTATTATTTTCTTTTTCATTTCCAGCAACTTATAAATAGTACCTGCTCCTGCATGACAAATCACCAAATCAGAGGCTTTATAATAGGTATTAATATCAGGGCTAAATCTAAAATAGGGGAAGTTGACGGGTATGTATTTTCCATCAGCTATTTGAAAAGTGAATGCATGTGATAGCCCCGCAAATGTTTCATCCAAATACTTAATTAAGGAGTCAAACCTGGTTGTTCCTACGGTAACCAAAACTTTCATAATAATCCTGAATAAATGGCTTTAGGGTAAAATTTTTTTAAGGACTTGTTCTGTATATAGAATTTATCGGCAATTCTGTACATCACTTTTCCCGCATATGACTGGGTTTCAAAACGTGACCAAGTTTCAATAAAAACTATTTTTGTACGTTTTAATTTAAATAAAAAAGAAAAAGGAATGGCCAACCCCGGACCCGTTGAAATAACAGAAAGAACTTTGTAATTCTTATTGATTTTAGCAAAACAGGAAATAAAATTAAAGTACTTTCTAGGAGCACTAAACAAATTCATAAAAGAAAAATACTTGTTTCTAAACGGGGGTTGTTCATAGGTCTCAATAATATCAGGGTGAATAATAGAGGCTTCACTTTCAGTAATCCCAATGAAGCTTGCTTTTCCCTCCTCATACTCCTTATTAATTTTTGCTAATAATTTGTCCATTTGGGCTCTGTGCCCTCCTGAACCATAAATCAAAAGTATTACTGTAGGTTTCATTATTTACCTAGTAGTTTATAAAAAAATCTATTTTTAAAGTATTTAATAGCAAGAGGGTCTTCAATCCTATCAATCTTTTGCTTAGCTGATTTCTTATAACCATTGATATATTGTCTTGCATCTTTCTTTTTTCCTAAAAGATACATCCTGGAAGCTCCGGCTAGCACATACAAAAACGGGACATGCCGCATATAGGCAGACTTGCCATAATACTCAAAACCAAATTTTGCACCACGTTGCCTTAGGCTAACCTCTAGTTCGGGAAAAGACTGAACCTTCCAACCTAGCATAATGGCCCTGGCAGCAGACACAGAGTCCTGCGAAACAGATATAGAATAATCTGTTTGATCCAGACATGCCCTTCGCCAAACTCTAAAACCACTTGGAGCGAAGCTTTTGTTGACATAGCTAGTGATGATTTCATTTCCATAATCTTCCTGTTGCTTTGCTGCCGAAGCAATTCCTAGTTTGGGATTTTTCTCAAATTTATTTAATAATATCTCATAGTATGCCTTTTCAGGGAAAACGTCACTATCCAAAATTCCTACAAACTCATATTTCGAATCTTTCTCATGTGTTAAAATCTTATTCAACCCAAATTTAATAATTCGGCTATATTTTGGTCCCAGGGCATAAGATTGATCCTCATCTTCATAATTTATCAACTGAATGCTTGTATTTTCGAAAGCTGTGCCATGCTTTTTTATTTCTTCTTCAAATACTTGAACAGTATTGTCTGTACTCCCATCATTTATAAAAATCCATAAATTGGGCCTTTTTGTTTGTCCGGCCATACTACCCACTAATTTCGGGATATTTTTGGCCTCATTTTTTGCCGGTGTTACAATAGCAAGTTTTCCTGTCATTTTAAACGAACGCTTTTGATTCTTTATGCTTTTCTTCTTTATGCATGATAGCTATGATAGTTAAGAACAGCCACCAAAGTGTGCTCAACACTACAATATTACCAACAATCATTCCTAAATAAATTGCAGCTAAAGCAGCATATATGGCATAGTAATAGGAGGAACTTTGTTCAATTGCATTTTTTCTTATTCTGAAGAGACCATAATACATCCCATATAAAAACAGAATAAAACCGAGCAAGCCAAATTCCAAAAGTATGCGCAAATAATCATTGTGAGGCTCCCTTATACTACTTTCCAAAAAGTAAGGGCTGATTAGAGAGGCGTACTCTAAGCCCATACCGGTGTACAAACCATCCTTTTCAACAAGTTCATCGTACATAAGCTTCCATGTAACGATCCTCCATACTAAGGAACTCCCACCACCAGCTTTATTTTCTGCAAGCCTTTCCGAGATAGCTGTTACATCTGTTAATTCTTTTACTCTATTTTGCATTAAAAACCCTGCTCCTGCTATAAAAACGGGAAAAACTAGAATGGCCACCACTTTTTGCCACCTTCTGGCATAATGAGATAAAAAAAGAAATAGAACCAAAAGCAAACTAATTACTCCACCCATCCCTCCAAGAAACGCCGACAAGAGGAAGATAAAAAAAGCTGAAATATACCTTTTATAGACGATCAATAAAATAGAGAAATAGGGTACAAGAAAATAGCTAAAATGATTTGAATTAATAAAGGTCCCACTCGGCCTTGGCATACCCATAAATAAAAATTGGACAAATGCCAAAGCACTTTCAATTAAAACAATAATTGTATATAACAAGAAAATTTGCTTGAAAGAGACCTTGCTGTAATAAGCCAAAATAAACCTGGCGAAATAATAAAAATAGCGAATTACACCCCTAATGGTATACAGTGGTTCACCATGTATTACCGAGGCATTGATAAAGGCATATCCAATTAGAATGAAAAATAAGGATGAATAAAGTAACAGGTATTTGGGTAACTTTAACTTAAAAATTAACAATAAAAAAAAACATCCAAGCAAAGCTAGACCAATGACAGCACCAAATCCCGCTCTGTCTACAAGAACTCTCAAAAAGAGCAATACCATTATTAAAACAGAGAAAAAATCCCACTGTAGGATTTTTTTTAACTGAATGCTATTCGGAAGTGATATTTTCAAATGTCTAGTATTAATCGTATTTGGCTTTACTCGCCCACCGGTATATTCGCTTGCTAATTGTGGAAGGTAAAATAGAGCTTAATGTGATCACTAGACCTTTTCGGGTGAGGTATTTCCACTTTACTTTACTCCATAAAGAACCCGGGTTTTTCCCTACCCTTAATGTTTGTAGCCACCTACTCACAATTCTGGCATTTAAAAACTGGAATAAAAGCCTGATTATTTGCTTATCTGCGATTGAAGAAGCCAAATGTTTCACTGTAGTTGCTTCACAGCCCATTTCAAACCCTTCTACTTTGGTTACCATATTTACCGAATCCCTGTGGTATACCACAGTTAATTCTGGGGACCAAATGGCTAATTCACCATAAAAAATTGCCCTTAACCAAGTATCTACATCTCCTCCTCTTTTACACCTGCCTTCTGGAAAACCTCCTATATCCTTAAGCAATTTCTTCTGAAAACCTACAGCTCCGGTCCAGAATGGTGGTGCACCCATGATACTATTCTTTAAATAAGCCTTAATTTCAATTTCGTGAACGCCTCTGGCTTTGTGCTTTATGTGATAACTGTTAGGGAAAAATCTTCCTTCCTTATTTTCTTCAAAATTATCCGTCCATGAGCTGGATATAATTTTAGCTTTTGGCTGAAATTTAATTAACTCAAAAAAAGTTTCTAAATGATTGTCTAACCATTCATCATCAGCATCCAGAAAGACAGCCCAATCGTATTTGGCTTTAGCAATCCCCAAGTTTCTTGCTGCATAACCTCCCGGGCCTGGTTCATTTCTTTGGAATACTTGAATTCTATTATCGCTGTAAGTTTTCGCCTTCTCTAAGCTTCCATCGGTAGACCCGTCGTCTACTAACAATAGTTCCCATTCTTTAAATTTCTGATTTAAGACCGAATTAATGGAACGGTCTAAGTGTGGAAATTTATTGTAAATAGGGATTATTACACTAAACATTCGTAAAATGTATGGTTAGCATTCTTAAAACTAGAAGCCCAAAAAAGAATAATAGTCCAATAATTCCACCTAATATCAGGAATACAATACTTAATAATACAATTTTCGGTTCACTTGGAGAGGTAGGCAGTTGAGGTTTCTGGAATACCGTCATAAGAGGAGTAGCATTTTGTACTTTGATGCGAGCTTGCTCCATTTGTTGCGCCAGAGAATTATAGAGGCTAAACTCCAGATTGAAATCAGCCAAAAGCCTATCCTCTTCGGTTTTTAATAACTGAGAGTTTATCCCCCTATTACTATCTCTAAAGTTGGCCAATTTCATTTGAGTTTGCTCCACCCTGTTTTTAGCTTCGTTGGAACGTTCTTTAATAAATTCAAAATTCTGGACGTCCTTATCTAGTATTATTTTGGTTAAATATGCTTTGAGAAACCTACTTAAAATCTCGTTGAACTGGGCGCTTGCCAAAGGTTCCGGCATTTTGGTTTGAATTACCAATAAGCGTTCTTCTTTTTCCACGTCTATTCGTGTCCTAAGCTGCGCAATTGTTTTCCTCTCTTTGGGATCAAATGCTAAAATAGCTTCCTCTTCATGATTCTTTTCTGCATTTAAATCAACATCTGTTTCAACAGAACTGGATGAAAACACAGACTTCAGTTTGCCGGGAAACCGCACCAAGTGATAATAAAAATTGTGTTTTTCATATTCATTGACAAATTGCAATAGGGTAATACTGTCTCCAGCTTCCTCATAATATACTTTCTCGTACATAAGGCGTTTTAAAAAGTCACTTTCTAAAACAAGATCAGGGATCAGTTCTGGCGGTAAGGCTTCAGTGTTTTGATTTCCTATTCCTAAATTACCCAGACCGGAAATGGATGCCAAGCCTCCCAAAGCTTTGGAGTTGATACCATTTGACTGTTCCATTAACAATTTGGATGTAGTAGTATATTCATCCGAAGATGTAAAAATATAGACCAAGCCTAAGGCGAATACCGTTACGGCTACGGTAATTATCCATTTTTTAAAAGCTATGATTTCATTGATCAAGTCTTTAATAAGAATTTCTTCCTCATGAAGAGATTTCTTAATAAATTGATCCATGTGGGAAATGTACTTTTTCATTAAATACAATTTTAATTTTTCTTGTTTCTTATACTCGCCAGTTGCAATTTAATCAAGTGTAGGACACCTATTGATTCCACATACCAGCGAATAATAAGCACTTGGACATAATCTTTTGTAGACGCAAACACTATATGGTTTATCCTATTAATTGGAGGCATCAATCGTTTTGTAAGTACGATTATCTTCTTCCCCAAATTAAATTTAGAATATGTTTCTTTGTAATACCCTGAAGCTGTTCGTTTTTTCTTAGTAGCAATCTCAGACAAAGACAAGCGTGAGGGATGATTAATCACAGCCTTATCAGCAAAAGCAATCTTTTCCCCATGCTTGCTTAACCGTAGGTTCCAAAAAAAATCTCCTCCAGACATCAACTCTTCATCAAAACCTCCATAAAGCTCAAAAAGATATCTTTTTGCGAAGAAATTACCTGTAACCGATTTCTGGAACACCTTGACATTTCGTTCTTGCTGAAATGCCAAATACTTTTCATAAATAAATGCAAAGTGGCTTCCTTTTTCAGGGCAAAACAATTTTATCTTGCCACCTACTCTCGAAACCATGGAATTTTCCATTTTTTTCACCCCCTCTTTTAGCCAGTTTGGATCTGGAATACAATCAGAATCTGTAAATGCATAAATCTCTCCCTTTGCTACCTTCATGCCTGTATTTCTAGCTGCATAAGATCCCGGCTTTTTTTCCTCTAAAATTTTACAACCTTTGGTTTCTACGAAATCGGGAACTGGGTCCAAAGGATCATTATTGACTACTATAATTTCAAACTTACTTGAAGAAAAGGTCTGTTTTTTAAGTCCTAGCAAACAAAGGTTGAGCCTTTTCCAATCCCTATAGGTTGGGATTATTACAGAAACATCTACAAATGAATGCTCACTATTTTCTGATGCTTTGACTTTCACTTTAAAAATTTATTTTGCTTCAATAAACCTCCTTTTTAAACAAAGATCGATGATGAATTATTAGGAAGGTATTATTAATCTTCCTAGAACCAAGGTTATTATATCACTTTTTAATAGAAACAATACGGTAGATACTTCATTCAATAAAGTGGTAAAGAAATCAAGATCTGCTAATTGGAAATACGGTCTATTAAAATCCCTAAAGTTGCAAGACTTGATGCAATTCCTATCCAAGCTTGGACAGACATTGGCTCGCGCTTTGGCTTTTGAGGAACTATAATTTCAGCTCCGGGTTCAATTTTTGGAAAAAAGTTAAAAAACAAGAACTTATTAGTTCGATGGACATCCCCATTGGCATAGACTACATAAGCTCTAGATTTTCTGGCCTGTTCCGTAAAGCCACCGGCTCTGGATATATAATTTCTAAAACCGCGGGACATATCATATCTAGCCGTAGTTGGGTAGAGCACTTCTCCTCTCATTCTGACTGTTTGTAGCTCTTTTGGAATACTGATCACATCCCCCTCCTGCAATATCAAGTCATACTTGGAACCGGGTTGAGCAAGAATTTTCATAAGATCAATACCTATAAGCTCTTTATCTCTCGTGGCTACTTCCATTACCGTGCTGTCTCCCTCACCCAAGAATTGATATTTATCTTCGGAAATACTATCGGACTGTTTTAACTTCTCATTGGTTTTTCTCTCCTCTTGCATCAACAGTTCCATTCTATTATCTATCCTCTCCAAAAGTTTCCCTTCAGCTTCAGCATTTTCAATTTCATCTTCACGGATGATGTTCCTATGTAAGGACTCCAATTGCTCAAGCTTTATATTTTCCTCGGTCTCGGTTTTAAAAAACTCCGTTCTCCTTATTAAGGTAGCTCCTTTAGGGTAGGCATAATTATTCAGCCCCCCGGCCCTCTTCAGCACATCGGAAATTCTTTCATCTCTTTTTTCAAGGGTAAAGCCTCCGGGGTAAAAAACTTCGCCTTCAACATACACAATTTTTTCTTCTTGAAAGCCCGGACTTTTTCTAACAAATACATGATCAAATGGCTCTAAAATAATTTCTCTCTCCGATTCACTGATTTTTAAGTTTTCATCAATGGATACCGTTAATATTTTTGCTATTTCACCCCCAACTTCCCCCTTCACTCTTCTGGCTATTTCAATATTGGCGCTAGATGCAGACTCTTTAAAACCACTGGCTTTGGTAATCAAATCAGCAACGGTCATGTTTTTTGCATATTGGAAAACCCCTGTTCTATTTACTTCTCCGGAAATCTGAACATAATATTCTTCTTTCAGGTCATACTTACTTGGAATGTTTAATATATCTTCTCGCATAAGAGGTACATCTACTGAATCTCCGGTAAGAATTTCACCCAAATCTAAGGTTAACACTTCCATGGTAAAATCCGGGTTGGTTCGGTATAAGGTGGCTCTTTCAGAAAAAGCATCTCCTCTAAGTCCTCCTGCGATCTCTACTAGAGACTTTACGGTCATACCTTCAGTAATAGCAAATTCACCAGGTCTGAAAACTGCCCCTGAAACCTGGACCCTGTTGTCATACCTTTCAAGTATACTACCTACCACAAATAAATCTCCATCCTTGATAGAAAAGGAATCAAATTCCTTATTGAAAATATTATCTACTCTCAAATTTTGATTGGTGGTTCTTTTAACTGTTATAAGCTCTTTGTATGCCTCGCTTTTGAAACCTCCAGCAAAAGCCAATAAATCATGAATGTTTTCATCCCCTTTTACCTCAAATAGCCCGGGACGGCGTACCGGCCCCTCCAGCTCCACCCTTGTTTGGATAGGAGGAACGATCACCACATCATTGTCTTGTAAGACAATATTCCCTTTTGAATTCCCATTAACCAAAAAATCATAAACATCAACCTGTCCCACAGATTTGCTGTCTCTATAAACCTGAATATTTCTAAACGATCCAATTTCATTTGGCCCACCTGCCAAATAAAGGGCATTGAAAACATTTGCAAAGGAAGGCAAAGTATAAGTTCCCGGTTTGTTTAGTTCTCCGGCCATAGTGACCTGAATACTCCTAATATTTCCAACCCGCAGTTGTAAAAATGTATTTGGGTTTGATCCCTTCAATCCTGAGTAAATTTGTGATAATGCATTTTTAACCCTTAATCTAGCGCTTTCCACACTGGCACCTCCTATATTAACAGGCCCAACATTTGGGATTAAAATTTTACCTTCAGGGGAAACCGTCATGTCAAAAGTTGCCTGAGATGCACCATACACATCTACTAAGATTTGATCGCCTGTCCCCAGTATATAACTTTCCGGTGTAGGGATATTTAAATTAGGATTGAAATTCAATTCTTGGTTGTGAAACAAAGTATAGCCAAAAATCTTTTTTTGTTGAGGACTTAAATCATAATAGGGATCAGCTTTTCTCAAGCTATCAAAAACATTTGGCTGCATGGTTGCACCCACTACCTCTCTCTGACTATTTCTACCGCTACCTTTACCGGCTACTGATTCATTGTTTCCTTTCTTCAAGGAATCAATTCTCTGTCGCAATTTGGCAATCTCAGATGCCGGCATACCTTTCTCTCTGGCCATGGCTTCCAGTTGTATTTCATTCATACCTGAAGATTCTGCCCGTTTTATCAACTGCTCAATCTGAGCATCCGACAGCTCATCAACTTTAAGATTTTGAATATCTTGAATAGATTGGCTATAACCAATTGACCCAATAAAAAGAAGAAATATTATCGGTGAAAATCTTAATTTATGGATGAATTTACTGATCATTTTATAGATTCTTTAAATTAAAGGAAAAATGAAAACTGATGAAGAATTGTGCTTAAAAAAACCTACAGCTTCGCCACCTCAGTTACATTTAGTAATAGAGTATTCCATCATTGAAATGGTCCAATCGTACCAAAAATTGGCCCTATTCAAATTACCCCACAAAAGTAAGCAATACCTATGGAATTAACATAAAATGGATTTTTTAAATCCATAGTCAAGCTAATCAACATTTAATTGAACCTTATACAAAAGAAAGAGAACATAGGTAAATACGGAATCTCATTTTTAAGGTTTGTGAAAGACAAAAGGCTCTTTACCCCTGCATCTTAAGGATAGGCGAAAAGTGAATTACAACACTGGAGTAATTGGCTTTAACACAAAGTTTAACAACGGTAAAAACATAAAGGAGCAAAACAAATAAATGTTTTGCTCCTTATTATACAAAGTAAATTTAAAGAACTGACTACTCTGCTTGATTCAATACTTTATGTCCACCTTTCATTAGGTGCACATCTCTCTTAAACAAACTGACATCAGAAAGTACCATGTCTTCTACCAAGAGTTTTAGATCATATTTTGGTTTCCAGTCCAGTTTGGTCATTGCCTTATTAGGGTCACCAATTAATAAGTCAACCTCTGTAGGTCTAAAATATGCCGGATCCACATTAACCAAAACATCCCCCTTTTTCACGTTGAAAGTTGAAGTCCCCAAAACCTCAAAGGCTTTTTCTTTGTCAATGGATTCTAAAATCCCTTTTTCATCCAAGCCTTCACCTTCAAACTTTAAGGTAAACCCGACTAATTCAAAAGCCATTCTAATAAAGTCTCTTACTTTGGTAGTCACGCCAGTAGCAATTACATAATCTTCAGGTTCATCCTGCTGAAGAATTCTCCACATGGCATCAACATAATCCTTAGCATGTCCCCAATCTCTTTTGGCATCTAAGTTTCCCATAAAAAGCTTATCTTGAAAACCCAATGCAATTTTTGCAACAGCTCTGGTGATTTTCCTGGTCACAAAAGTTTCACCTCTTAAAGGAGATTCGTGGTTGAATAGGATACCATTACAAGCATACATACCGTATGCTTCTCTGTAATTTACAGTTATCCAATAACCATATAGTTTTGCAACGGCGTAAGGAGACCTGGGATAGAATGGAGTAGTCTCTGATTGAGGAACTGCCTGAACCAAACCATAAAGCTCGGAAGTAGATGCCTGATAGATTTTGGTGGTTTTCTCCATTCCCAAAAGGCGAACAGCTTCCAAAATCCTTAAGGTGCCTATGCCATCAGCATTTGCTGTATATTCCGGCGTATCAAAGCTCACTTTCACATGACTCATGGCTGCCAGATTGTAAATCTCATCCGGTTTGGTTTCTTGGATGATTCTCGTCAAATTCATTGAATCTGTCAAGTCACCATAATGAAGGAATAAACGCTTGTCATCCTCGTGTGGGTCTTGATACAAGTGATCAATCCTATCCGTATTAAACAAAGAGGATCTTCTTTTTATTCCGTGAACAATATATCCTTTTGACAATAAAAGTTCTGCAAGATAAGCACCATCCTGACCTGTTATACCTGTAATTAACGCCGTTTTCATAGACATCTAAATTAATGAGCTGTTAAATAAATAAATTCTATAGTTAAAGTTTCACTTGTTTATATTGGCCGATATTATTCAAAAACCATTGGTAGGTTTCCTTAACACCTTCTTCAAGGCCAATTTTTGCCTGCCAACCGGCATCAGACATTTTACTTACATCCATTAATTTACGTGGAGTACCGTCCGGTTTCTCACTATCCCACTCAATTTTTCCGGTATGTCCTGTAATTTTTTGGATCAGTTCTGCTAGAGATTTTATGGTTAAATCTTTCCCAGTACCTACATTGTAAAGGTTATCTTTAAAGCTGTTTTCGACTGCAAATACGACTGCATCTGCCATATCATTTACATGCAAAAACTCTCTCATTGGAGAACCTGATCCCCAAAGAGTAACAGGTTTGTGGCCATTTTCTTTGGCTTCATGAAATTTTCTGATCATGGCGGGCAACACATGTGAAGTCTCCAAATCAAAATTATCGTAAGGCCCATAGAGATTAGTAGGCATTAAACTAATAAAGTCTTTGCCATATTGTTTACGAATTGCATCACAGGCTTTTACTCCCGTAATTTTTGCTAGTGCATACCATTCGTTAGTCGGCTCCAATGAGGAGGTTAGTAGGCTATCTTCTTTTAAAGGTTGCGGTGCCAACTTGGGATAAATACAAGAACTTCCCAAGAAGATAAATTTTTCCACACCATACTGATGGGAATAATTGATCAAATTATTTTGAATCAACATATTCTCCATAAGAAAAGTATAAGGATAATTATTATTGGCCAATATTCCTCCTACTCTCGCTGCAGCATCAATTACTATTTGAGGCTTTTCTTTTTCAAAAAAATCCTTAACCGCTTGCTGATTGGTCAAATCCAGATATTTACTACTAAAGCCAATTATATTTGTATATCCCTTACTTTCAAGTGACCTATGGATCGCAGAACCCACCATTCCACGGTGTCCTGCAATATAAATTTTAGTGTTATTATTTACCATTTCCTTAACTTAGTAATCTCGGATTTTCCTTTTCTAATCTTTCATATACTTTTTTAACATCTTGAGCATTACTCCGGTTCAATACAAGAATAGCATCCTTAGTCTCTACCAACACAACATCTTCCAAGCCCACAAATTCAACATGCTTGCCAGAGCCCAATACTAAATTGCCACCTACCTTTTCTTTGCTTCCTTCTGGATAATAATCAAACAAGGCTTCAAAGGACCCCATATCTGACCATGAAAAGCTTGAAGGTACAACTTTAATTTTATTCGATTTCTCCATCACTGCATAATCCACGCTGATCGATGGAATTTTCATGCTTAAATCTAGTGGTAAAAAGCCATCTTTAGCATTTTCTAAAGCAACTAAGGAAGTTTCATAAACTTCTGGCTCATGTTTTTTCAGTTCGTTCAGGTAAGTACCTGCTTCAAAACAGAACATGCCACTATTCCAAAGAAAGTTACCTTGTTCCAAATACGATTCAGCTTGCGCTAGTCCAGGTTTTTCTCTAAAGCTAATTACATCATTCCCCTCATGCTCAATGTATCCAAATCCGGTTTCGGGTTTATTGGGAATAAGTCCAAAAGTAACCAAAAAACCCTTTTTGGCCATGTCAATGGCCTGATCTATTGATGCATCATAAACTTCCTGATCTCCAATTAAATGATCTGAAGGAGTAACCAACATGATCGCATCTTCTGGTAATGACGACGCTGCAAATGCTATGGCAGCAGCGGTATTTCGTGGCGCAGCTTCAACCAATTCCAAATAATCGGCGTTTTCATTTTTATTTAATATATCTCTTGAGAGTTGGTAATTGTCCACTCCCCCCACCACCATTACTTGGTTACATACTTTTGAATTTCTAATAACAGTTTTCTCAAAAAGTGATTGCCCTTCAAAAATGGGAAGATATTGTTTAGGCTTACTTTTCCTGGAAAGAGGCCACAGCCTACTGCCAACTCCTCCTGATAATATTACATTAACGATTTTCATGAATTTGCATTTTCACTGTTATTGGTAGACCATAACCTATCCGACTACCTTTCCACAAAATATAATCAATTAAAATTTAAAATAGGTTCTTTAATATTTTTCAAAAATACTTGGTAACAACAAAAATACCTAAAAAAATTAAAGGCTTTTTAATTTGTTAAAACCAAATTAAGATGGAATTGAAGCCACGTACAAAAGTAATTAAAAATTGAATATCATATTAATAATTTTTCAAATAGCTATATCATATATTTAAAATGCGTTTTTTATTATTTGTAGTGAATTTCTATGGTTGATTATCAGTATAATTATTTATTTTTATCCATTCAAATTTGAAGTATGGCCGATATTTTCGGTACTTTCGGTTTTTAACCCTTAGTAAAAAAATGACTGAAAAGCTTAACTGGTACGTAATGTACACCGCCCCAAGAGCAGAAAAAAAAGTAGCGGAAAGGCTAAAAGAAAAAGGCACAGAAGTATACCTCCCTATGGTTGAAGAAATTAGACAGTGGAGTGATCGAAAGAAAAAAATTCAAAAACCCTTATTTAACGGATACGTTTTCGTTCATACTAGTAAAGAAAGATTATGGGAATCTCTCCAAGTTACGGGTGCTGTAAAGTTTATCAACTTTTCCGGAGAGCATTCTTATATAAGGCAAGAAGAAATTGAAACCATTCAGCGTATCATTGATACAGGGGTTTCGGTAGAAGTAGATACAGACAATATTGAGAAAGGAGAAATGGTAAAAATTCTTGGCGGGCCTTTACAAGGCTTACAAGGAGAATGCATTAAAAAGTCTAATCAAGATTACTTTATCATCCGCATTCCCAGCATCAATCAAAGTATGCTAGTGAATGTTCCAAGAAAATTTTTGAAAATCATCTGATAAATATTATCAATTCATTAATAAAGCACAATATTTTTAATAACTTGTGCCACCGATGGCAGTTTTTGGTTTCATATTGTTAAAAAACCACTAATATAATCACTCTAAACACATCCTACTTTTATGGAAAAGCATACCTACGGCACCGGATTAATAGGCAATTGTAGTTACATCGCTCACATCGAAAAAAACACAAATATAAGTTGGCTTTGTATGCCAAGATTTGACAGTGATTTTTTATTTGGCAGCATGCTTGACAAGGAAAAAGGCGGGGAATTTACTATCCTACCTCCCGACAATAACTTTACTTCTCGTCAAGAATACCGTGAAAATTCTAATATCCTCGACACATTTATTGAGACTGCGGAGGGTGAGGCTTATAAGGTCACAGATTTTGCCCCAAGGTTTTTCAATTATGAAAGGTATTTTAAACCATCCATGGTAATTCGGAAAATCAAACCCATTAAAGGTGAACCTAAGATCAAAATCAATTGCCATCCCGTTTCAAACTACGGTAAAAATAAACTAAAAGCAATTCCAGAAAGCAATCACATCCAATACTCCGGAAGAGATCAAGAAGTTAGACTTACCACCAATTGCTCCATTACTTATATAATGGAAGAGGAGGCTTTTCACCTTCAAAAAACAGTATACCTGGTGCTTACTTATGGCAGCCCCTTAGAAGCTCCTATAGAAAGTACGGTTGAAAAATTTTTAATCGCTACACTTAAGTATTGGAGAAATTGGGTTAAATCTACAAGTATTCCAAATTTTCACCAGAGACTGGTTGTCCGCTCTTCACTGATTCTAAAAATTCACCAGTATGAAGATACCGGGGGAATAATCGCTTCATCTACTTCCAGTCTACCGGAGTCGCCCGGCTCAACTAGAAACTGGGACTATCGGTATTGTTGGATGAGAGATGCCTATTATACCTTAAATGTTTTTAATCATCTTGGCCATTTTGAGGAACTGGAAAGGTATTTTGAATATCTACAAAACCTTCCTACTGATAATAGAGGCAGGTACCAGCCATTATATGCCATTACAGGGTCCTCCAAACTTATTGAGGTTATCTCGGATCTGGATGGTTACAAAGGTGAAAAACCCGTCAGGTTTGGCAACGACGCTTATACCCATATTCAAAATGATCTTTACGGACAAGTATTGGTAACCTTACTCCCTCTATACGCTGACAAACGGTTTGTAGAATCCGAAAAAAGTCATTCAAAACCTTTTATCAATAACCTACTTGATAAAATTGAAGAAACTATGGATGAAAAAGATGCCGGACTGTGGGAATTTAGGAATTTACAGCAAGAGCATTGCTACACCTTCCTTTTCCATTGGGCAGGATCATGTGCGGCCATCAAAATAGCAGAACGGATGAACGACACAGAAATGATGGAAAAAGCCATCGATTTGAAAAATAAGTCGATCCAGAAGATAGAGGCTTGTTATATTCCTGAAAGAAAAGCTTATGCACAAGCCATAGGATCTAAACACATGGATGCAAGCACTTTGCAATTAATCACTATGGGATATTTTGGTGACGATATAGAGAAAGCCAACAATCACTTAAAAGCTTTGGAAGAAGATCTCTTGGCCAAAAACTACTTGTTTTACAGGTACAAACATCAAGATGATTTTGGCGCTCCGGAAACCACCTTCTTAATATGTGCTTTCTGGTACATTGAAGCCTTGGCTTGCGTTAATCGCTTGGATGAAGCATTGGAAGGCTTTGAGACACTCAGTAAATATTGCAACCACTTGCAATTATTTTCAGAGGATGTGGATCAACATACCGGTAGTCAGTGGGGTAATTTCCCTCAAACTTACAGCCATGTAGGACTATTGAATGCAGCTTACAGAATTGACAAAAAACTAGACAAGCCAAATTTTATCCTTTGATAGAATTTGGCTTGTCCAAATGCTCATTTTTTAATCTAACCACCAAAAACCAGTCATGTTCAAGTTTGAGGTAGCCATAATCATAGCAGTAAATGTATTTACTGCCTTTTTTTGTTGTATAGGAATGCGTTCCATACTTAAAAATAAAGCCACTGTTTAATAATTTTTCTCTAGAAATTTTAGTTGTATCTTCTCCATCTTTCAGCACACTTGCAAGAATGTTTCTGTTTTTTTTCAAGGCATTGTTAATGTTTCGAATAAAATTATTGCCTCCGGATTTCATTTTATTATTGTAATGGATCCTACAATAATCATCACAAAACCGTTTATCAGCCCTTCCATTTAGCGGGGCTCCGCAATCTATACAATTTTGAATTCGAGGTGACATCTTTTATAAAACACTTATTTAACCTAATATAAGTATAAAATAAATTTAAAAAAACGTTTGTAAACGTTTACAAACGTTTACAAACGGATACAAACGTATAACATCGGACTAAATGTAGCCGCACTCCCCAACTTTGTACTGTTCCAAAATCGGAAACGAATTTATCTATTCACACTAAAT
>NZ_CAXBOC010000058.1:0-16164 GCF_963976465.1 uncultured Cyclobacterium sp.
AATTTCGATGTAGGACATGGAGGAGGCGCATTTTCCTTTCGCCAAGCCATTCCTGCCATACAGCAAGGCTTTCTCCCCAATGTAATAAGCTCAGATTTGCACAGCCAAAGCATGAACAGTGGCTTTAAAGACATGGCCAACCTGCTTTCAAAGTTTATGAACATGGGATTGACCATGGAAGAAGTCGTGCTTAGGGCCACATGGAATCCTGCACAGGTAATCAACCGAAAGGATCTTGGCCATTTGGACGTGGGGGCTGAAGCTGACATTGCGGTATTTACTCTTAGAAAAGGAGATTTCGGGTTTTTGGATATCAGAAGAACCAAAATAGACGGAGACAGGAGACTGGAAACAGAAATGACCATTCGCTCCGGCAAGGTAGTTTGGGACTTGAATGGACTAAGTGTACCCTATTGGGAGTCTGAGTTTAAATAGTATAAAGACAAAATGAGGCTTTTATTTACCATATGCCTTTGTATCGCTTACAGCTTGCAGGGAATCGGACAGGAATACGACTACCTAATAAAAGGTGCCTATCTAATTGACGCAAAGAATGAGATACAAGACACCATGGATATTGCAGTATTGGATGGAAAAATAGCCGATGTAGCTAGAAATCTTCTCGGTACCAATACCAAAAAAGTAATTGATGCTTCAGGCTTAATCCTCAGCCCCGGTTTAATTGATCCCCACACACATGTTTTTGTGGGAAGTAAAAGCCACACTTTCGCGGATGGGTTCAACAGTGTGTCACCAGATGATTTTAGTTTTCGTTCAGGGGTCACCACTGTAGTGGACGCGGGAACTTCAGGTTGGAGAAACTTTGAAACATTCAAAACCAATGTTATTGATGCCTCTAAAACCAGAGTCTTGGCATTTTTGAATATAGTGGGTGTGGGGATGAGTGGAAATGAAAGCCAGGAAAACTTATCTGACATGCAGGTAGACAAGGCGTATGAAACCCTAAAAAAATATCCTAGTATTTTAGTAGGTATAAAAATTGGCCACTACACGGGCAAAGATTGGCTACCCTTCGAAAATGCATTGAAGGCATCAGAAAAAGCCGGCAAACCTTTGCTTGTGGAATGTCACTTACCGGAATACTCTCTGGCAGATCAACTGAACAAAATGAGACCCGGTGACATTATTACCCATAGTTTTGAAGAAATAGATGAGCGACTGCCAATCATTGATTCAGCAGGTAGCTTACACCCCTTTGTCAAGGCAGCCTATGCAAGTGGGATTAATTTTGATGTTGGCCATGGAGGTGCCGGCTTTTGGTTCAGCCAAGCCATCCCTGCCTTTCGCCAGGGATTGGCACCAACATCTTTTGGAACAGATTTACATCGGTTCAGTATGAACAGTGGCATGAAGAACATGCTTAATATAATGTCAAAATTTATCAATATAGGAATGCCGGTGGAAGATGTCATAGCAACTGCAACTTGGAAAACTGCACAAGCCATTCAAAGAGAAGATCTAGGCCACCTGACGGTAGGAGCTGTTGCGGATCTTACTTTGTCAAGACTTCACACAGGTGATTTTGGATTTATAGATGCAGGAAAAAATAAAATTGAAGGTAAAATTAAATTAGAAACAGAGTTGACCATGAAGGACGGAAAAGTAGTTTACGACCTTAACGGATTGGCAGCAAATCAATACCACTAAAAATTATGGATAGAAGAGAAATGTTAAAAAACCTGGCCATCCTTCCCGTTGGAGGAGGCCTGATGAGTATGTCGCCACTTATGGCTACCCCGGATAAAAACGTTGCCAAAGGGCCCCTTGCCCTTGATAAAGATATTTATAAATCTATTGGAGTAGTGCCAATTATCAATTGCCGAGGTACTTTCACCATTATCGGTGGATCCATCGAAAGGCCGGAAGTGCATGCGGCCATGGCTGCAGCCTCTAAAAACTTCGTTCAATATGACGAGTTGGCCTTTGCCATCGGTGAAAGGCTTTCAGAAATCACCAAAGCGGAATTTGGAATTATTACAGCCGGTTGTGCGGCTGCGATGAAGCACGGTACTGCTGCTTGTGTTACAGGAGGTAATCCTGAAAAATTACTTAGAATCCCTGACTTATCAGGCCTTGACAAAACAGAAGTAATTATCCCTAGGCATTCCAGAAATGTTTATGACCATGCGGTTAGAAATATTGGGATAACTGTAGTAGAAGTGGACAGTATGGAAGCTTTGGAAAAAGCCATCAATCCTAAAACTGCCATGATCTATTTGCTGGCAAATGGAAGTTCTGCTACCGGACAGCCTATGTCAGTGGAAGCTATTGCCGAAGTTGCAAAAAAACAAAACATCCCAATTATGGTGGATGCCGCTGCTGAAAACCTTAGCATTCCAGTAGTTCATTTTGAACGTGGAGCAGACATGGTAGCCTATAGTGGTGGAAAAGCCATGTGTGGCCCTCAGTGTGCCGGACTTTTGTTGGGTAGAAAAGACCTTATGCTTTCTGCTTGGCAGGCTAGCTCACCTCACCATGGACCGGGAAGAGACAATAAAGTAGGTAAAGAGGAAATGCTCGGAATGCTGGCAGCAGTAGAAGCATGGACCACCAGAGACCATGAAAAAGAGTGGGACCGATGGATGGACTGGCTAAACTTAATCGCTGATAAAGCCACTAAAATAAAAGGTGTTAGCCACAAAATAAATATCCCTGAGGGACTCAATAACCGGGCCCCAAACCTAGTCATTAGCTGGGATCCGAAACAATTCAATATTACAGGTGCTGAAGTAGCCGAACTATTTGGACGTTCTGAGCCAAGAATTGCTATTGGAAGCGGCGGCAAAGATGGATTGACTTCCATTAATGTTACGCCAAGTCAAATGCAAGAAGGTGAAGCAAAAGTAGTGGCCAATAGGCTACACGATACGCTTTCCGAAAAGAGACCTGCACCTGATACCAGTATGGCAGCTCCTGCCGGAAATATTGCCGGAAGATGGGACATCAACATGGCTTTCTTTAGCAGCGAAAGTACTCACCATATGATATTGGAGCAAGACGGCAACTGGCTAAATGGAACGCACAAGAGTGATTTTGCCGAGCAAGACGTATATGGTACCATCGAAGGAGACACCATTAAAATCAGAAGCCATTTCAGAAAACCCGGAGATTCCGTTGTTTATATGTTTACCGGTAAGTTAAAAAATAGTGAATGGTCCGGAGAAGTTTTTATGGGCGAATATTTGACGGCCAACTTCACCGCCAAAAAATGGGAATCCAAAAAACGCAAGCAGCAAATTACCGTTCCCGGTGGACCTCCATTGGCAACTTGATTTGTTTTGACTAAAAGGAAAATCTAACAAAAAATTAATCATACAATGAGAAAATTCGCTCTAATACTGTTGATTCCTTTCTTAAGTCTTGCCGGGTGTGGTGGACCATCAAAAGATAAGGGAGAGAAAAAAGAGGTCGCAACAGAACAAAAAACGGATGGTGTTGATGCCGAACAAAGGATCAAAGATCTGGGAATTGAACTAATAACACCTAAACCACCGACAGCCAATTACCTAAAAGCCAAAACCATGGGTAATGTCGTTTACTTGGCCGGTACCGGTCCTGACAGACCTGATGGTACACAAGTAGTCGGTAAATTGGGCAGTGAAATAAGCTTGGAAGAAGGAATAGAAGCCGCCCGTTTTGCAGGCATCTCCCTACTTTCTTCCTTAAAAGCAGAAGTTGGAGACCTAAACAGGGTGAAAAACATCGTTCGAGCCAAAGGCATGGTCAATGCAGACCCTTCCTTTACCCAGCATTCTCAAGTCATCAATGGCTTTTCAGATTTGATGGTAGAAGTATTTGGTGAAAAAGGAAAGCATGCCAGAGCAGCTATTGGAATGGGCTCTTTGCCTTCCAATATTTCAGTTGAAATAGAAATGATTGTAGAGCTTTACGAATAATAATCAGTCGATTATTTAAAAATTAGCGCGATAATTGCTTAAACTTGGGGATGGTGAAAACCATCCCCATTTTTATTTGTTAAAAACATTAACCCAACTAAAAATAATTTTCATGAAAGGGAAGTTAGAGCAAGCAGTATGCAATCCCACCATACTTTTGGATAGATTTATAAACTGTCGGATTCAAACAGAAGAGATTTGCGCCCCACTTGAAGTAGAAGATTATGTTCCCCAACCCATAGCAGAAGTTTCTCCTCCTAAATGGCACCTCGCCCACAGTACTTGGTTTTTTGAACAATTTTTACTCGTTCCTTTCTGTCCCTCTTATAAAATATACGACAAGGATTTCGCCTATCTATTCAATAGCTACTACAACAATGCAGGAGATACAATATTGCGCCCCAACAGAGGATTGATGAGCCGACCACCTGTAACGGAAGTGATGGCTTATAGAGCATATGTGACCAATGCAGTCAAAAAGCTAATAAATGATGGCAATCCTGACCGTCAAATGTTAGCGATCATCGAACTTGGAATCAACCATGAACAACAACATCAGGAGTTACTGGTCTATGACATCAAATATATCTTGGGCAATCAACCCACCTTTCCGGTGTATGGAGACCGTTTTAAAAATGAACCCGAAAACAAACGCTTAGACTGGATAGAAATTGAGGAAGGCATCAAGTCCATAGGTTTTTCAGGAGAGGGGTTTTCTTATGACAATGAATTGGGAAAACATAAAGTTTACCTGGCCCCATATAAGATTTCAAACAAGTTGGTAACCAATGGGGAGTTTATTGAATTTATAGAGTCAGGAGCCTATTCAAACTTTAATCTCTGGCATTCAGACGGTTGGGAGCATATCTGCAATAATGCAATCAAGGCCCCGCTTTATTGGCACAAGGTAAAAGACAAGTGGCAAGTTTATACCTTAGGAGGATTAAAAGAGATCAATCCGGATTTGCCGGTTCAGCATGTAAGTTATTATGAAGCCTTTGCTTTTGCGGAATGGAAAGGCATGAGGTTACCTACAGAGTTTGAGTGGGAGGCTGCTGCAGATCAGTTTACCTGGGGGCAACTGTGGGAATGGACTTCGAGCGCCTACTTGCCTTACCCCGGTTTCCAAAAAGCCCCGGGAGCCTTAGGGGAATACAATGGAAAATTTATGGTCAACCAACAGGTACTCAGGGGCGCTTCTGTAGCTACTGCCGAAAACCACAGCCGTAAAACCTACAGAAACTTCTTTGCTCCTCCATCCCAATGGATTTTTTCAGGAATTAGACTTGCACAATCCCTATGATAAACAACAGCTTCGAAAAAGACATCCTCAAAGGTCTGAATTCACAGCCCAAACGGCTTTTCTCTAAGTATTTTTATGATGAAAAAGGATCCTCCATATTTCAGGAAATCATGCAGATGGACAGTTACTACCTGCCTAAATGCGAAACGGAAATATTACGTGACAGGAGTCATGAAATCATTGCCCTACTTCCAAATAGCACTTATGATATAGTAGAATTAGGTGCAGGCGATGGGACCAAAACAACCTTATTCCTTGAAGCTCTGCTAAATTCCGGAAAGACGGTTAATTATTTACCTCTTGATATTTCTCCGGATATCCTTGACTACAATAAGAAAGTCATTGGCAGCAAGTTTCCTGAGTTGAACATTTTACCCATTGCCGGTGATTATTTTGAAACCCTTGAAAAAATTAAACCTCGAAAGAATCCAAAAATTGTACTTTTTATGGGGAGCAATATCGGCAATTTTGAAGGACAAAAAGCTGTAGAATTTTTGAAGTTTGTAAGAAGCTTCCTGACTGATGGTGATTTTTTCTTACTTGGAGCAGATTTAAAAAAGCATCCTCAGACTATCCTGAAAGCTTATGATGACCCTGAGGGAGTAACAAAAAGATTCAACCTTAACCTTTTACACCGAATCAATAAGGAATTGAAGGGAAACTTTATTCCTGAGAACTTTGATCATTATGCCAGTTACGACCCCCAAAGCGGAACCACCAAGAGCTTCTTAATAAGTAAGGCCGAGCAAACGGTTCAAGTGGCCAAGCAAAACATAACCTTTGAAAATAACGAACCCATCCATATGGAAATTTCTCAGAAATATGGCCTTAGGGATTTAATTGAATTGCGGGAAAAATCAGGTTTCAGTTCTGACTATCATTTCCAGGACAGCAAAAGCTATTTTAGCCTTAGCCTATTTAAGTATTAAAATCGAAAGTAAAGGCACACAAAAGCATGGAAATCTCCGGGTGAATCAAACCTTGCAAAACTTATGCACGGAGACTGATAGCATGCGCTTATTTAACTTCGATTTAGTAATAGTATACGTATTGTTTGTCCCGAGTTTTCTCAGGGAGTGTTATAATCACAAGAAATTCAGGCTGTTTGTAGATTTTAGTAAAGTGTTGCCATGTGAAATTGAAAACAGCAACGAAGGGACTGGTTTTGAAATGATTTCATCAGGTAATAGATTGTCTATTGCATTTTATGGGTTAAAATACTTTGTTAGCAGGAATCAATTTCAGAAACAATTATATTTGATTGTATATTCAACCTCAAGAAAAAAATATGATTCCAGAAAACCCTTACCTGCTTCTTACACCCGGCCCTTTGAGTACAAGTAAAACAGTTAGGGAAGCCATGAACCGTGACTGGTGCACATGGGATGAAGATTACAAAAGCATTGTACAAGATATTCGTAGTTCCTTACTTGCTTTAAGCAATGGTGGAGATGAATACAGCACGGTTTTGATGCAGGGAAGCGGTACCTTTTCCGTAGAAGCTGTCCTGTGGACTTGTTTGAAACCGGAGGACAAAATTCTGGTGCTTTCCAATGGTGCCTATGGCAAACGAATGGCTAAAATCGTTTCGCTTATGGGAATCAGCTTGGAATTACTGGACTTGGAAGAGCATGAGCAGGCAAGCCAGGAAAAAGTTGAGGAGCTGTTGAAGCAAAATCCCGACATTAGTCATATCGGTATGGTCCATAGCGAGACCACTACAGGGATGTTAAACAAATATGCTCCCATTGCTGAGCTCGCAGAAAAATACAATAAATGCTTTATTTTGGATGCCATGAGTAGTTTTGGAGGGGTTCCCCTAGACATACGCTCACCAAAAATTGATTTTCTGATAAGCAGTGCCAATAAATGTATACAAGGCGTGCCCGGCTTTGGTTTTATCATTGCCCGAAAAGAAGTGCTCAAAGCATGCAAAGGCAACTCAAAAAGCCATTCTCTGGATCTCTATGACCAATGGGAAGCTATGGAAAATGATCCCGGTAAATGGCGGTTCACCTCTCCTACCCATACAGTAAGGGCATTTTTGCAGGCATTAGATGAATTAAAACAAGAGGGCGGCATCGCTGCCAGGTATAAAAGATATGCCAGCAACCACCAGACCTTGGTGCTGGGAATGAAAAAATTGGGCATTGAAGCTTTCCTTTCTGAGGAAGACCAGTCGCCTATCATTACAGCTTTTCATGAGCCTTCAAGCCCTGACTTTTCTTTTGACAAACTTTACCATTTGCTCAAGGCGGAGGGTTTTGTGATTTATCCCGGAAAGGTATCCAAAGCAGCAACTTTCAGAATTGGTCACATCGGTCATGTATTTCCTGAAGACATCAAAAGACTGATTATAGCCATAGAAAAAATTATGTTTTGGTAATTTTTTCTACATAAAAAAACCTCCGGAAAATTGCTCTACTATTTGCCCATATTTCCGGAGGTAAATTATTATTTATTGGACAAGCTTACCTTTTTCCATAAGTGATTCCTTCCCAATCATCCGTTCTGAAAGGATTGGCTGGAAGCCCTTCTTTATTGTATACATTTACGTCATCAGGATTGTCTGCCCAGCCATACCTTACAGCAACAGGGTTTTTGATGTCTCCTGTCTCCAAGACAATTTGATCGCCATCCTGTTTTCCAGTAACCCAGTGAAATTCCTTGTCTGCACCTGCAACAGCAAAACCTTTCACATAGCCATATTTGTCATTGACCACTAAACCCGATCCAATATGGTCGAAGCTAATGCGGATCTGATTTCCCTGAATTTCCATAGATTTAAACGTAGGTCCACTATAGACCACATCCATGCCGTAGGCAATTTTCTTAGCTCCTTTGGCCAGGCGCTCCGCCACTGTCCATTTGTCTCTTGGGTGAATGTCATCCGCTTCTCCTTTGTCTATAATTACGGCCTGCGCAGTATTTGGTAGAGACAAGGTCATGGTCTGCGCCTCCCTTAACTCAGCCCAGTCACTATCCACCGGCTCAGCTTTTGGCTGCCTGAAATTGGCCAATTGCACCCAAAGAAAAGGGAAGTCTCCCTGTCCCCATTGCGCTCTCCAGTCTTCAATCATTAAAGGAAAAATCTCCCTGTACTGGTAAGCCCTTGATGCATTGGATTCACCTTGATACCAAAGTGCCCCTTTAATCGCAAAAGGAATCACAGGTTCTAACATGCCATAAAATAAACTGGTTGGCCAGCTATTGGGCTTTTTCAAATCAGGATCTGAGAAATCCTTTGGTCCCTCCATTTGGTTTTTTGCTACTCTCTCCTTGAAATCCGGATGGGTCAATAAAGCATCTGCACTGGTCCAGGCTTCAGAAAGAGTTCCTCCCCAGTTGATATCCAGTAGGCCTACAGCCACATCCATATCTGTTTCAATTCTTCTGGCAAAGTAATAACCGATGGCAGAGAAATTGGCCACTGTTTCCGGAGAACAAATGGACCACTTGGCTTCCGGCACTTCCTCAATCTCTTCCAAGCTAAGGTTTCTACCTACTTCAAAAAGACGGATATTGGGGTGGTTGGCAGTCTTGATACTGTCTTCTCCATTATTTGTCCTTTTCAAGGCCCACTCCATATTGGATTGACCACCCAGAAGCCACACATCTCCCATCATTACGTTTTCCAATACCTTGGATTCTTTTTTGGTATTGATGGATAGGATATAAGGGCCACCTTTGGGAAAAGCATCCATCTTCAGCATCCACTTACCTTCCTTGTCAGCTTTTACTCTGTATTTTTTTCCCTGAAAGGTCACATTCACCCATTGTCTGGGATCAGCTTCTCCCCAAACAGGTATTTCTTGACCGCGCTGAAGTACCATATGGTCTGCAAAAACCTTAGGCAATTTTAATTCTGCTTTTACCTGAAAAAGAATCAGGAACAATGCAGCAAATAATACAATTCTTCTCATTAGATTTGGATTTGGTTATTTTAAAAAAAGATTCGATAATATACGATTTTTGAGCTAAAAATCATCCATCAAACCCCAATAGGAAAGCCGGGTTTTTTATTAAAGCACAATTCAAGGTGATAAAAAGAAGCTTTTGAGAAAAACACGATGTAAAATCCTTGGTTTCTACCTGCCCTCCTGATCCCAAGAAGAGATTGAATGCTGGTTGTGCCCCGCAGTAAAATTATTTACTAATGGGCTAAAGCTCAATTTTAAAAGCCTTCATATTATTTTGAACTAATTTTATTTTTAAATAATTTTAAAATTAGTTCAAGGCAAATATTGCCCGACATCATTTAGCTTTTTTTGGTAAAGATGCTCAAATTAAACTATTGGTTATGAAAAAAGTAGCATTAGCAGCAGCCATTTTTATAGTTACCGGAGTAACTGTATCTGCCCAACAGAATGATAAAAGTTTTTCCATAAAAGGGAGAAAATCAATTGGAATAGGGACTGCCCTAAATAACACAAAGTTTTTACAAGGCAAAAATAGCCTTTATACGGAAATGTTTTTTGATTATGGTCTTGGTAAATTTATAAGTACCGGAGTATTTGTTGGGTATCAGAAGAGGCAATATTCTTTTTTATCAGTATTTGATTCAAACAGTAAAAGTTTAAACTATGATCAAAATTTTATTCCTTTAGGAATAAGAGCTACGGTACATCTAACCTCATTCTTGAGTGATCAATTACAACTTAATCTTAAGCCGGAGAAATGGGACGTGTATGTGAGGTATTATGCAAGTGTAACATTAAACTCCGTAAAGGATAAATTTGACAGGTCTAGTGGTCATTTGCCTGAAGATCAAATTAACTACATGTTTTATCGAACAGATGAGGACCTCAATTATTCTGCAGGATTATTGAGCGGGATTGGTTTTTACCCCCTCAAAAATGTAGGCTTCTTTTTTGAAGGAGGTTACGGGCCTATGGGGAATTTCAATATAGGCATTATTTCCAAATATTAACAAGCTGCGCAGAAATATAATGGCCATCCTAAGCCATCAAAAAGTTTAGGTTTGCGGGATGTGGTAAAAACGATATTGCACCATTCAGCTTAAACTTTACTAACCGTTCCTGAAATGGAACAAACCATTTTTACTGTATTGTAAATGGTACCAAACTTTTCAATGTTTTTTTTGAGTAAGTCAGGGTTAAGGTTTTCATCACTACTGTGGACGGTCAAATGGTAATTGATATTATCCATCCTTGGGGGATTCTCGAGGCGGGTTGCGTGGACTTCAATGGTAGCATGGGTATAATCAAACTTCAAAATACCAGAAAAGCGCTCAACATTTTTTAAAGCACAGGAAGCAAAAGAACCCAAAAATAATTCAGCCGGATTGGGCAAAGTTTCAACAGAATTTGAAGTAGTGCCAAAGGCTATATTTGATGCCTTAATATGAATAACTGCATCTTGGTTTGATTGTGAAGAAGCTTTGATATGGTATTCCATGTCCAGTTTATTTTTATCTCCATAAAGTTAGAAATAAATGGTGGACTTTGATAAGTTTCCCCATCGCTTATGGCCAATCAAACCTAGCTAATTTTAAGCTGATCCTTATACCAAAGATTCAAAAGGTTTATGAGAGGTTCAAATTATTCAAGTCTCAATTTTCTTATTGAATTAATCCGTAGTAAGTGACTTTTTCCCATTTAAATTAAGCAAAATGAAACGTTGATTTTTTACGTTTGAAGGTTTTTGGGAGAATAACAAAACCTCATTGTCATTGAATTTCGAGCTAAGCTTGGGTCTTACTCTGAAACCCTGGGTTTGCCAATTATTTGTCACCACTTTTTGACTTACATCTCCTTCTTTGGTGATCGTCGCAATAACCACAGATTCATCTTCTTCATTATTGAAGGCTTTGAATCTTTTTAAATCGTTCTTTTGTAGATTTTTTCTATTACCATTATATATCAGATGAAAATCTGTTGAATCCTTTAGCACCAAATAACTCGAATAAATCCAGGTATTATCTTTAGAGTTATCTTTTTTTATCATTTTTGTCCATAACCGGTTTCCGTTTTTGTCAAAATGAATTGCAATAAGGTTTTGGAAATAATAGGTCGTTATATATTGTGAAAAGGTATGGATCTCCTCTGCAATCATAAGTATAGCGCCATCATCGTATGTCAACACACTTTTTGGAATGTAATAGGCCAATTCACTATTTTTTCTAATTTTTTTCTTGGATAAATTTTCAAGGTTAGGGATTTCAGCATGTCGATCTAGAAGTGCTTGATCGAAGGGTTCTAGTTGATGAATGGTTTCCCCTGGATTTGATTGATCAATCTGATGAAAAAATGTTCCATGCGCATCATATCTACCCACATTTGAATATAGACCTACTAGCTTAATTATTGATCCATCAATACGTAGTGCAAGGCTATTTAACCATTTATTATCATTAGGGACTTCCCCAATAGTTTTTGAATTCCCTTGATTCAATTGAACAATTTTATAGCCATAGTCAGGTACCTTTTTACTATTGGGGCTTAAAGGTACCTTACTTAAATCAGCGGTCAATAATATCATTTCCTTCTTGTTGAGAAGGGTTCCGCCCATAACTACAAATTCATTTTTGCTGAAAGGGAACTGATAAGTAAAGGCATCAATCTTATTAAAGTCATTGTCAAAAACGATTAACCCATACTTTCTAAATTCTTTCGGCTTAGTGGGTATGGTGTAGAATAGGCCGACAGCGCTGCTATCTGCTGCAAGAACAAATGACACATACGATCTTTTCATGTTGACCCCTTCAATCGAAAGGTTTAGGATTTCCTTTTCCGAAGCGATTCGGAAGCCATTAAGGTCAATGGTCTTAGCAAAATATTTGCGATAAGTCTTTGTCGATTTAGAAGTTATATTCAAGAGCTTGTCGCCAAGTTCAATGACACCTAGTGACACTTCACTAACCCCTTCTTCTTCATCAAAATGGGTCAATTGAATTTCTTCCATAGTAGGTTGAAAATCATTATTGAACTTAACCAAACTAGACAAGCCATTGCCAAATTTTCCTTTGGAATATAGGAAATAATGCCCATTTTCATTGCTTCCTACATACTGCTCTGGAATTTCTCTTCCTCCTGTTTTAAATTCATCGTAAAGGCTGATAGAATAGTTATTGCTTTCTTGAGCTATAGAAGGAATGGCTACCCACAAAAAAATAAAAAGTAATAGGTTAATTTTCATAAAAGATTATATGTTGTATTGAAACCAAAAATGACTTAGCTTAAATAATGTCTATAAAGGTAATAATATGAACTAAATTACCAGCAATTGTCAGTAAGAGAATCAAGATTTATTTCCTAATTCAGGTCAAAATAGCTGCTAATTAATAAAAAAATATTTCTCAATAGGAATAGGCTATAGCCCATTTTAAATAGCAAAACCACCGCACCCTGCTTTAGCCTAAAAACAGGTAACAATAGCTTTAATTTGGAATTGAACCATGCCCTAGAGAAGAGGGCGGAAAATCATTCTATTTTAGGGGGCAATATGCTTCGTTTTGCTTCCTATAAGAAAAATCTTCAATCTTCACTTATTAAGTTTGTTTGCACGGGAAAAATAAGTGAAAGAAGGGTTTAACTCCCATCACAAACCCTACAAACAATAACTCAAAACAAAGAAGGACCTATTTAATTGTCCTTCTTTGCATTGGAGCCTTCACAAGTCCAATTTACGACCCTACATTAATTTCAGCTCTTCTATTGCATGAATTGCCTGCATAGAATAATTCATAAAACGACAAATTAATCATTAGACAGGTACAAGGAACTGGCACCGCTGAGGGAAACATTCCAAGAAGGAGGTACATTTCCTCCGTTTCCATAATTGGAAAATCCAAGTACACGACCTCCACCATTTCCAATCTCGGCAATATAAACCGTTCCGGATTCAGCGTCATAAGCTACATCGATGGGATTACCCATCATGGTGGCAGCTCCTGCCACTCTGGTCTGTGCAGACATCCCGATAGTTCCTCCATCCGAGGTATTGTTGAAGGTGCTGCTGAAATCTTCAATTAGATGAAATCCTCCATCATCTTCTGTATTTGCAGCATCGCCAATATCCGTCATCACCATCATGTCATTCATCATATCATAGGCCAATCCGTGTGTCCGTACGATTCCCTCAATGGTAACCATTTTTGAGGCTTGAAGCATGCCATCGGTACTGTTTGATGAAAAATTATTAAACACCGCCAAATCAGAAGTTTTATCTACAACGGCAAATAAGTCATCCCCTATAAATTCAACGCCCCAGACTGCAAAATCAATATCAAAAGTATTCTTTAACATCAGGCTATTACCTGATCTGGTATAAACAAAAAACTGGTTTTGTTGATTGTCTGCAATGACTACTGTATTTCCGTTTACAGCCATGGCTCGTGGATTCATTAAGTCCGCAGCACCGGAACCACCCAGGTCTAATGAAAGGGAGTGATTCATCAAAACACTGGAAACATCAGCGTATACATTTACTTGAAGAGCGCTCCTAGAAGCCACAATAAGTTCATCACTGGCATCATCATAATGAATGCCCTCATTTCCCGTGGAAAGCGTGGTAAACATATTCATTTCCACCCCTCCATCATCTTTAAATTCATAAGTATTGATATCACCGCTGGCGTTGCTGGTAACAAACAAAGTTGCCCCATGCCTATCAATATCCATCATGTCGTCATCTTCACATGAAGCAAAAGCGAGCAAAGAAAAGCCAAGAAAGGCTTTCAATAGGTTAGATTTTTTCATCTTAAATTTAGTTTAGTTAAAGAATAGTGCGTATTCATCAACTACCTACGAATAAAAGATTTGGATTGGATTTACTGGTTTTCATTTTTTTTTGGTCAAAAGTTTAAATCAACAATTAGCTGATCAAATAGATTGAAATTTAACCAAGGCAAGCAAGCAGTAACCCTTTTTTCTAAATGGGTCAACATAGGCCTTTATACAGGATAAAACCCTTTACGGAACCTAAATTCTCAAGACTTTGACCTGGTTGCTAAAAATCGGACCCTGAGCTTGTTGGAGGATGTTGTGGAATTGGAAGGGGCCAGGATAATACTGAAAAAAATTACCAATTCCAGCTCCAAGGCACCTATTCAACCCTTCCGGGCTTGCAGATTTGAAGGGGATTTTTCGGTTTGAAAACACCAAGCCCCATTTGTAAAAATAGCTACTCAATAGGAATGGGCTTTAGCCCATTTTAAAAACGAAACCACCGCCTCCGGCTTTAGCCAAAATTTGGGTAACAAAAGGTTTAATAGGAAATTGGACTTTGCCAAAGGATAAAAACAGTAAAGTATTTGGGTTCACGCTTGTACATTTGAGCATACCTTGCTACAGCGAACCCATCAAAATTGACGCTTCTAAATAAACGGCAAATAATTTCAAACGGTGGTCCCTTTGTTAGTGGCATAAGATTTATTTCACTATATCATTTTTTCTACTACATAAGTCTTCGACAGCTTATCATATAAGTTTTGATTTTTATCATCCCAAAGAACCCAAATAATGGGAATTAAAAAAAAGCTAAACACACCTTTTAAAAGTTCACGAATTGCCCCCTCTGTTGCTTTTTGGTAATCATCTCCCGTCTCTGATGAAATAACCTTTAAACCAATGATACGGTGTCCTAAATTCCCTGAAAACATTGGGTAAAATATGGCTCCAATAATTAGCCCAAAAATTGCTGCAAAGCCAAATCCAATGGGGTGTTCTCCATTTACAAACCCATTTAATGATGATGTTTTATAAAATGTATAGGGGAGATAAATGGTAATAGAATAAATAATAGTTTCCAATAAACTACCTAAAAATCGCTTTCCCTTTGATGCCAACTTATATCCGTGAACCAGGTTATTGTTAAAATCACCTTCAATTTGTTTGTTGCTATTTATTAAATCTTCTACATCAATATCTAATACTTCGCATATTAATTTTAACGTTTTTCCGCGTGGTTCACTTTCATTATTTTCAATTCGTTGTATTGTTCTTAAATTAACTTTTGATAACTCAGCTAACTCTTCTTGAGTTAAGCCTTTTAACTTTCTAGTTTTACTAATTTCCTTTCCTATTATACTCATTCTAAATTTTGTTTAAATTTCTTCTAAGTTAATTATAAAACTATATTTATAATACGGATTGAAAGCGGTTTATTAACGACATTTTTACGGCATCCGATTAAATATCAATGTTGTCATATTCTATAAAAACTGAATTTAAGTTTGGTTTTTGTCTTATCAGAGCTATCCTTAGTAACATGAGTACATCTCACAGCCAAACCAAAATTTTCTCTACTCTATGCGTATTCTGCATTGATTTATTTTGCCCAAGGCTATTCAATTTTTCGTTGAATGGCTTTGCGGTAGGGATAATTTAATGAGAACCCTGCTCCTAATATTAATGAAGTAGGCGTGATCTTTTCGTTTGTGCAGTATTCTATCATTGACTAGGAGCAACTAAAAAATATCCTCGTATCCTTATTACTATCAAAAAGTAGCATTCCATTATAAAAACTATCCCGGCTACTAAGCCCTTGTTCCAGGCTTTCAGATTTGATAGGGACCTTTTAGTTTGAAACCACCAAGCTTCATTTGTAAAAATACCCACTCAATAGGAATGGGCTTTAGCCCATTTTAAAAGATGCAATACCGCAGCCGGCTTTAGCCAAAATTTAGGTAACAAAAGGGTTAATAGGAAATTGAACTTTGACAAAGGAAAGAGGGCTGTAAACTATTTTACTTTAGGGGGTCAATATGCTCCGTTTTATTTATAAAACCTATCTTAAACATAAACTACCAATTTATCAATAAAGCTTAAATGAAACACTGGAACATCTATGCCTCTGGTTTTCTGGGACTTCAATAATTAATGAGGAAGGTTTAATGCGCTAAATGATTGGCTTAGAATCTTTAATGGATGGTAACAATAAGCTAAAATCCGTAGGCTAACCCATTGTAATTGGGAGTGTTAG
>NZ_CAXBOC010000059.1:0-16018 GCF_963976465.1 uncultured Cyclobacterium sp.
CCGTTTCTGTACAAGAAGAATTAGAAAATGCTTTGTCAATCCTTTTTCGCCGGCCCATGAGTATTATGGGAAGTGGCCGTACGGATGCAGGAGTCCATGCCTTGCAACAATTTGCTCATTTTGATGTTAATTTAGATTTCACTAAAGAATATTTCCTAAAAAGAATTAACGGACTATTACCTGATGATATCGCTGTTTTTGATGTTATTCCTGTACATGAAAAAGCTCATGCCAGATTTGATGCCGATTTCAGGAGGTATGAATACCATATTACATTTAGGAAAGACCCTTTTATGATTGGAAAAGCCTGGCATTGTTATTATGACCTTGATTTGGAGGCTATGGCTTCGGCAGTACCGTTACTACTTGGAAGACAGGATTTTGAATGCTTTAGTCGAAAGAAAACAGATGTAAAAACATTTGTGTGTGAAATTAATCATGCTTCCTGGGAACAAACAAGTAAGGGTTTGGTCTTTCATATACAGGCCAACCGATTCTTGAGAGGAATGGTTAGGGCAATTGTTGGAACGTTGATAAAAATAGGCAGGGGGCAATTAGAAAGCAGTAGTTTGTCAGAGATAATATCAAGCAAAGACCGAAACTTGGCTGGAAGTGCTGCTCCAGCTCATGGCTTGTTTCTAAGCAAGGTGAATTATCCGGATCTAATTTTGAAGTAAAATCTACCATATTGGGACTTGAAAAAGAAAATATAAAAAGTGGTGACATCATTGACACCAAAGTATTAAAAAAGCTATATACATTCGTAACTCCATATAAAGATCGATTTTATCTTTTGGTGGGACTTACTTTATTACTGGCTTTATTGGCACCAACTCGCCCATTGTTAATTCAAAAAGCCATCGATGATTATGTTACCATAGGTGATGGGGCCGGCTTACTGAAGATGACTTATTTGTTGGTTGGTTTATTACTGGTTCATGCTTTAGTCCAATTTGGACATACTTATCTTTCCGGTTGGATTGGTCAAGTTATTATCCGAGATATTCGGGTAAAATTGTATCGACATTTGTTGAAAATGCGATTGAAATATTTTGACAACACGCCAATTGGTCGGTTGGTTACCAGGAATATATCGGATGTAGAATCACTCTCTGATGTTTTCAGTCAGGGATTGGCTGAAATCATTGGTGACCTTTTGCAGCTGGTAGCCATTTTGGGGGTGATGTTTTATGTGGACTGGCAGCTTACATTAGTTAGTCTTTGTACCCTACCGCTACTAATTATTTCTACTTATATATTTAAAGAAAAAGTAAAAAAATCATTTAACGATGTTAGAAATGCGGTATCTAACTTGAACTCTTTCCTTCAGGAACATATAACCGGAATGAATATTATCCAGGTTTTTAATAGGCAAGAAAGAGAGTATGAGAAATTTCAGACGATCAATAAAGAGCATCGAAAGGCCCATCTTAAGTCTGTCATGTACTATTCTATTTATTACCCCGTTTCTGAAATCATTCAGGCCATCGGGATTGGTTTGGTAGTTTGGTATGGAGCCACTGGTGTATTTGACCTTGAAATAAAAGTTGGGGTCCTCATCTCTTTTATTATGTATTTGCAGTTGTTTTTTAGACCCATAAGAATGATTGCCGACCGATTTAATACGCTTCAAATGGGAGTGGTTAGTTCTTCCAGGATTTTCGGTATATTAGAAAATGACGAGCAAATTCCGGATGAAGGCAATGATTCTCCAGAAAAGGTAAAAGGGAACATTGCTTTTGAAAATGTTTGGTTTGCTTACAATGAGGAAGATTGGGTGTTGAAAGACATAAGTTTTAAAGCCAATCATGGAGAAACCATAGCCCTGGTAGGTGCCACGGGGGCAGGCAAGTCTTCTGTTATCAATCTTATCAGCAGGTTTTACGATATCAATAAAGGTTCGATCCTCCTAGATGGAAGCCCAATAAAGGAGTTTGATTTGGCTACATTACGCAAGCATGTGGGGGTTGTGTTGCAAGATGTTTTTTTATTTTCAGATACTATTTTTCAAAACATTACCCTTGGAAACCCGGATATTACGAAAGAACAAGTTTTGTACGCGGCAGATTTGGTTGGAGCTAGAAGGTTCATAGAGCGTTTACCCGGAGGCTTGGAATACGATGTAAAGGAAAGAGGAGGAACTTTGTCTGTAGGCCAACGTCAACTGATATCCTTTGTAAGGGCTATGGTATATGATCCAGAAATAATAATACTGGATGAAGCAACTTCTTCTGTGGATACAGAAACGGAAGAATTGATTCAGGCTGCCATAGAGAAAATGATGCATGGTAGAACTTCTATTATCATTGCACACCGGTTATCCACCATCCAAAAGGCTGATAAAATAATAGTTCTCAACAAAGGAGAGATCGTAGAACAAGGGACACATGATGTATTGCTAAAGAAAGAAGGATTTTATTCACAATTGTATCAAATGCAGTTGAAATCTGTTGTAGTGGATTGATAAGTATAGGTTTTAACAGAAATGATTTATTCTGTTTTTAGATGAGAAGTCAGATTGATGCACCATTCAAAAATACCCTGAAAAGGAATAAATGATTTGTTTTTAAATCATTGGTAAATTATCAGCTAAACTGTAACTTGTTGACAGGGCATCCGTAAGAATGGAACTATTAAAGTAGCTCAAATTTAGTCAGAACACATGAAATATGTATTGCCTTTACTATTGATGCTTGTTTCTATCGCATCCTTTGGTCAGCAGCATCAGCTGGGTTTAAGGTTAGGTGACCCCTATGGAATTACCTATAAAATACCGTTAAACGACAATTTTTCGTTTGAAGGTGTTGTAGGAAGAGGAAGCCAAAATAGCGGGCAATATTACAGACGTACATTTGAGAATAACAGACCGGTAAGTTCCGCACGATATTTTACCCATCAAGTGTCGGGAGCCGCTTCCCTTCAAGCAAGAGGTATTTATGAAGAATCTTTTTCTGAGGATTTTAATATTTCGAATGGGGAATTGACCGTCTATGCTGGTTTAGGACTTCAGTTTCGATCTGTAAGTATCGATTACTTTTATAACACCCCCAATGCCACTGAAGGTGCCACAGAATTAATACAAAGTCGTTCAAATATTGATTTAGGGCCGGAAATTTTTGTTGGTTCATCCTATTACCTGAATGATTTGCCAATTGCCTTATTTGTTGAAGTGGGCTTTTTGACAGAAATTGTAGACAGGCTGCACCTCAAAGGGCAAGGGGCGATTGGAGCAAGATATTTATTTGGTAATTAATGGTAAAGATAAAAGTTGTTGCAATACTAATCGGTGTTTTATTGATGGTTTTGACCTTGGCGTATTTTTATATGGGAGGATTCAAACCAATTAGCACTAGGCTTACCGATTGTAGTCAAATTAATTTGATAGGGGTGGACTTTGTTGGGACGCCTCAAGATAAAAAGATAGGAAAGCATTTTCAGATGGTTGAAGAAGCAAGAGAAGACAATCCTTTACACACCATATATTATAAAGAGCCGGAAGGAAAAAGAGATACGCTGCATGTTTTTATAGGATATGAACCGAATAATTTAAAGGAAGATAGGGTTGTTAAGCCTTGGAGCCATAAGACCATCCTCTGTACACAAGCCATTGTTGCCAGACTGGAAATGAATCGTTTTGTAATGCCCGGACCGGAAAAAACCAAAAAAGAAATACTTGCATTTGCAATGGAACAAGGCCTTGAACTAGAAGGTATTTTTATAGATAAAATTATTTCAAACGATTATGTAGAGGTTTGGGCACCCATCAAACCTTGAAAATGAGGCTTGAGAATTACTTTATGCCAATAATATGGAACTAATATTTTATTGTTTATATGTTTTTTTGGTATGGTTTTGGATTTCAAAAAATTAAAATAGGTCAATTAAATTTTAAAATTATGAGTAAAAGTAGTTATTTAATAAGTGCCAAGATGTTTTTGGTTTTTGTCACCGCCTTGGTATTGGTAAGTTGTGAAGGACCTATAGGGCCAATAGGCCCTGCAGGTGAAGATGGAGTAAATATTGTGGGAGAAGTATTTGAAATTGAAGGAGATTTCAATCAGTCCGGCAACTTTGGTATAAGTGGGCAATACGGATTTGATATCTTGGAATCAGACAAAGTACTTATTTACAGGTTAGCGGGATTGGATCAAGACAATAATGATATTTGGAAATTGATTCCTCAGGTTGTTTTCCATAGTAATGGTATTTTCTCCTATGATTATGATTTCACTTTTTATGATTATGCGATTTATATGAATGGAGACTTCGACCTCAATACTTTAGAGTCCGGTTATACAGACGCTCAAATATTCAGGGTTTTGATTGTTCCTGCTGATAGAATAGATGTTAGGATGGATTATTCAGATCATAAGGCAGTATTGGAGATGTTGGGTGTAAAAGAAAAAGAGATTGTAAGAAGGAATTCAAATTAAGCATCTTTTAAAAGGGGATAAGTAAGGATTTAAACAGTTTGCCTAAGGGTGGACTGTTTTTTTTATATTTTGTTGTAATTCGGGATTTTACACATTATCTTTCATGAAATGCTTGGTGAAATATTGATTTAAATTAAGTTCTATGAAAAAAATTGTATACCTAATTGCCTTGGTGACCATAGCGGTTCTGCCGGCATGTGAAGGTCCTGAAGGGCCACAAGGACCTCCTGGGGTAGATGGGGTTGATGGCGAAGATGGAGTAGATGGAGTGGATGGGATTTCTCTTATAAACCTAGTAGCTGAAACAGAGGTAGACTTTACAGAAGAAAATAGCTTTTCTAATTCATTTGGATTTGAGATAGCTGATAGCGACAACCTTTTGGTGTTTATGTTGTGGAATGTGATTGATGACAAACCACTGTGGAGACCTCTGCCAAACACAGTTTTTCTGGAGGATGGAATTACATTGATGTATAATTATCAGTATACAGCAGATTTTATCAATGTTTATATGACCGGAAATACGGATTTAACTACCGTTTCTGATGATTGGACCTTAAATCATTTTATTAGGATTGTTTATTTGCCTGGAGAATTTTTGCAAGAGAATGCCAAATTGGATTTAAATGATTATGAAGCGGTAACCGCAGCTTTAGGTGTTTCTGAATCGGATGTAGTGATAATAGATTGAGAAATAAATAGCGAGATGAATATTTTAAAAAGGCCATCTCTGAATTTTCAGAGATGGCCTTTATTGTTTATGTCTTGTAGTTCTTTTTTGTGTTAAGTTGAATTATATTTGTGGCATGCAAATAAAGAATGATTTACTCCTTAGGGTTATCAAAGGTGAAGAGGTAGAAAGAACTCCTGTTTGGTTAATGCGTCAGGCCGGTAGGATTTTACCAGAATACAGAGCTGTAAGAGCAAGTGTAAGTGGTTTTATTGAGTTGGCTCAAACACCGGAGTTGGCAGCTGAGGTCACCATCCAGCCTGTGGATCTTTTGGGAGTGGACGCAGCAATCATTTTCTCTGATATCTTGGTGGTTCCTGAAGCTATGGGGCTTCCATATAAAATGATAGAAAAGAAGGGGCCTTGGTTTCCTGAAACCATTGGTTCTTCAGCTGACCTTAAGCGCTTACAAATTGCAGACCCCGAAGAGTCCTTAAACTATGTATTAGAAGCAATTCGCTTAACAAAGAGAGGCCTAAATGGACGTGTGCCATTAATAGGTTTTGCAGGAGCTCCTTGGACTATATTTGCTTATATGGTGGAAGGGTCTGGGAGTAAAACTTTTTCTAAAGCCAGGGGGATGTTGTATCAAAATCCCGAATTGGCACATCAGCTTTTAGATAAGATCACAAAAACAACCATCAAATACTTAAAGGCCCAAGTAGTGGCGGGTGCAAACTTGGTGCAAGTGTTTGACAGTTGGGCAGGTATTCTACCTCCTTATCAATACAAAGAATTTTCAATGGAATATATCAAGCGAATATGTGAGGCAATCACTGAGGTGCCTGTCACTGTTTTTGCAAAAGGTACCTATTTCGCTTTAGAAGATATTAAGAATCTAGCCTGTGATGTGGTAGGGCTTGATTGGAACATGGATATCAGAACCGTAAGTGCTCAAATGAAAGGAGAAAAGGTTCTACAAGGTAACCTAGACCCGGCTGCCTTGTATGCTTCAGATGAAGTACTGATCAGACAAACTAAAGAAATGCTGGATCAATTTAAAGGAGAAAGGCATATTGCTAATCTAGGTCATGGCGTGTATCCTGATATTTCCCCTGAAAAAGTAAAACTCTTTATTCAGACCGTAAAAGAATATACCAGCTGAATTAATTAGCGTACATCTGTATAGCAGTTTACCTTTAATTAACAAATTGACCCACCCGATAGGCCCGAATCAGGTGGGTCTTTGTGGTTTTGTATGGGTTAGTCTGATTATAAATCTTTTAAATTATTTGTAAATTCCGGCATTGCTGAATATATTTGCTTTATTGTATTTCAAATACATTAAAACGAGTTATGGTTTTTACCGGTGATTTACAAGTCATATCATGGAACAATTTTTAAGAAGAAAGGACGAGCCGGAATTTTTATCGAAGAGACTTAGTGGCTATATTACTCCAGATGGAAGAATTTTTCTTAGTGATAATTTTAATCTTTTAGTAAAAAGAGGTTTTGACCTGGTTTTTTCAATCGTTTTTATAACCTTCATCATGTCTTGGTTATTTCCCGTAATAGCCCTTTTAATAAGACTGGATTCTAAGGGTCCGATTTTGTATAAGCAGTTGAGACATGGCAGAGGAAACAAAACATTTAGGTGCTATAAGTTTAGGACCATGATTAAAAACAAAGAGTCTGACACCAAGCAAGCTACCAAAGATGATATTCGTATAACCAGGTTTGGGAAATTTTTAAGAAAGTCAAGTCTTGATGAAATCCCACAGTTTTTCAATGTCTTACTTGGAGAGATGTCCGTGATTGGTCCGAGACCGCATGCGGTCCCTATGAATTATATGTTTTCTACAGATATTAGCAATTATATGTTTAGGCATGCAGTAAAGCCTGGCATATCAGGTTTGGCTCAATCAAAGGGGTTTAGAGGAGAGATTTTAAGTTTTTATGATATTTACGGCAGAATAAAACTAGATCATTTTTACATCAGGAATTGGTCATTAGTTTTTGATTTTAAAATTTTGTTTTGGACTATTGGTGCTGTTCTAAGAAAAAATGGGGCTGCCTATTAATTTCTTGATTTTTTTTATATTTCAGTTCAATGCTTTGGTTCACTTAATTGGTTTGTGTTAAATTTTAGTGATTTACGGGAATACACCGAATCTTTCATTCATTCTAAAAGGATTTATTATAGGCAGTTCGTGGCTTGAAATTTGTTTTTAAAACCACAAAAATGGATTTTATATACAAAAAAAGCCTTTTTAATAATTTTTTTTCTTTTTTTTCCTTGCATTGCGAAAAATGCTTTATATATTTGTAAAAATGTATTTCAAATATACATTAATGTTTTTTAAATAGATAATAAGGTTTCTGTGAGGATTCGTAAAGATTGTTAGAGATGGAAAATGTTTTAGTAGACCAAAAAATAGGTCGAACCTTAGAAGAGAAAAATTTTGTAAAAGCTCCAGTACACAAAGAAATCGAAATTCTGTATGGTCGTAATGATAAGTACAGTAAAAGATTGGGAAAAAGGATTTTTGATATAGGGGTATCTGTTTTCACTTTAATTTTTGTGTTGTCTTGGTTGTTTCCAATTATTGCTATTTTAATTAAAATGGATTCGAAAGGAAGCGTGTTTTTCAAACAATTGAGGCATGGGAAAAATAATCAGTTGTTCTATTGCTATAAATTTAGAACTATGGTTAAAAACAATGATGCTGACACGAAACAGGCCACAGTAAATGATGCTAGAATTACTCGGGTAGGGCGGTTTTTAAGAAAATCTAGCCTTGATGAATTGCCTCAAGTATTTAATGTAATTTTAGGAGATATGTCTATAGTTGGACCTAGGCCTCAGGCTGTTCCAATGAATATTGAATTTGCTAAAGAAATAGATAACTTTATGTTTCGGCATCATGTTAAACCTGGAATAACAGGTTTGTCTCAAAGCAAAGGATATAGAGGGGAGATTTCAAGTTTTACTGAGTTGTATTCTCGATATAGGTTAGACAGCTTTTATGTAAGAAAATGGAATCTAATTTTTGATTTAAAGATAGTAATCGAAACAGCGGTATCATTAATATCTAAAAGTGACAAAGCCTACTAAAAGTTAAAGAAAGGGTCAAACAGCTGAATAAAATCAAATCCTTTCTCTCGGAGGTGGGGAGGTATAATTGCAGATATAGGAACTGAATTTGAAGCCGACTTAGGTTTTTAGATAAGTGAAATCAGAATAAGCAAATTTCTCAAAAAGGCTTAACTTGATCAACCATCAAGTTTAATAATTTTGTGTCGGTAAAAAGTTTACTAAATAGAAATTATTTTTTTAGGCACTAAGTTTAAATTGTAATGGGTAGATTTGTCCATTATTCTATTAAATTCTTACTTCTCAGTTCTTATTGTTCTGATAATTAAGTAACTTGCGGGGTGTTTAAATAAATGTTCATTAAATTATTTTTAACTTTTTTCCCAATTTGACCATTCAACGGCTAAAACCCATTAAACAGTTTTATTAACAAATGAAAAACAATAGCTTAATTAGAATTTTGACTTTTATAATCCTCTTTTCGGGAATATTTGGATGTGCGAAAAGAAACCTGGTTTATTTCAGTGATATAGAAACAGGTAGTAGCTACTCTACTAATATAAGTCAGGTTGAGGAACCGGTTATCCAAAGTGGTGATTTAATTAAAATTGTGGTAAGTACTCAAAGTCCGGAGTCGAATTTACTTTTCAATTCAGGGGTTATTTCTAATGATTCGCAGAATAGGATGATGAGTCAGCAATTGCCTACCAATGAGGGGTATCTAGTAGACAAAAATGGTCAAATTAACTTTCCTGTAATTGGGAAGATCGATATTGAAGGTTTTACAAGGGAAGAAGCAACTTTAAAAATGACAGAGTTGCTAGAAGAATATGTAAAAGATCCAATTATTAATATTCAATATTTGAATTTTAAGATTACGGTAATTGGGGAAGTGGCTAATCCCAATACTTTCACCCTAGCTACAGACAGAATCAGTATTCTTGAAGCTTTAGGTTTAGCAGGTGATATGACGCAATATGGTAAGAGAGAAAATGTACTTCTGATCCGTGACCAAGATGGAGTTCGGAAAGCAGTTAGGCTCAATCTTAATGACAAGTCTATATTAAATTCTCCTTATTTTATGCTTCAGCAAAATGACGTTTTATATGTGGAGCCTGATAAAATTAAATCCGTTCAAGCAAGCACCAATCAACGAACGTTAACTATTTTAAGTATTTTAGTTTCATTTGGAGTTTCCCTAATGTTTAATTTACGGTATATCCTTAACGAGTAAAAAGTTTAACCTCACCTTTTTATATAAATAGAAAATTAACCTGGTTGTAAACCATCGGTTCAAATTGTGAACCTTATGAAAAAATCTGATATTTTATCCGATCTATTACTGGATGGATTTATAGACCAAGACGCAAGACCTATGGATTTTAAATTGATAATATTGAGCTACGTAAAATACTGGTGGTTGTTTTTGCTATCCATTATTTTATTTATAAGCTTGGCCTTTGCATACTTGTTCTTTTCTACACCCTTGTACAGTATATCTAGCTCCATTCTTATTAAAATAGATGGGAGCTCAGATTTCACGCAAAACACAGTGTACAGCGAATTAGAAGCTTACGAGACTAATAAACAGGTGGAGAATGAAATGGAAATTTTAGCATCTTACAGCTTAATGAGAGATGCTGTTGAAGAATTGCCGCTTGACTATTTTTTCTATACAGAAGATAAGTATTCTAGGTTGAAGGAATTGTATGGCTATAACGTTCCCGTAAGCGTCAAGACATTATTAAAAAAGCCGGATGTTGGTCAGTATCCTGAGGAGGTAAGGGTAAGTGTGAAACCATTTGATGATCACTTTATTTTAATTCAAGAAAATAACAAAGAGAAAGCTTACCAGTATGGTGAGTTGATAGAAAATTGGTATGGTGAGATTAAAATCAATAAATCGGAAACTTACCAAGGTGAGATGCCAGAACTTCTCCATATCTATTTTAAAAATAAAGACTATGTCGCCGGGTTGTATAGAGGGCGAATACAGGTTAATTTATCCCAAAGATTTGCATCTGTATTTAATATTTCATTAGTAGATGCTGTTCCAGAAAAAGGCAAAGATGTACTAAATAAGTTGATTGAACAATACAATCTTCAGGCAGTAAAAGAGAAAAACGTAACTGCAAGTAACACCATTGATTTCATAGATTCTCAGTTGGATACTTTAACGAAAGAGTTAAATAACATTGAAAGGAGAATCGAAGAATATAGGAGGTCGAACAATATTTCTGACATGGGAACCGAAAATTCTCTGATGGTTCAAAATAGTAAAGAAATTGAAACTCAACTTTCAGAAATCAAAACTCAGATGGAGGTTTTGGACTACTTGGAAGAATACCTAAGGGATCCGGCCAGCTCTGGAGTGGAAGTAGCTTCAAACTTATCTATAATTGATGAGACATTAACCAGTTTGGTAGATGAGTTTAACCGGCTTCAAAATGAAAGACAACGCTTATTGAGGACAGTTCAACCAAATAACCCTTTGGTAACTACTATCGAAGTTCAATTGGAGAGCCTTAAAAACAATATTGGTACAAATATCGCCAATATGAAAAATGGTTTAAGAATTGAAAGTCAAAATCTTAAGGCTAATTTGGATCAAATTAATAGTAGAATTTCAAATGTGCCTGAAATTGAAAGGGGATTATTGGAGTTATCCAGGGAGCAAAGTAGGAAACAAACCCAGTACAATTACCTTCAATCTAAAAAAGAAGAAGCAAATTTATCTTTGGCCACAACTACTGTTTCAAATGCCCGAGTAATCGATAAAGCGTCTTCTAGTGCTTTACCAGTAAAGCCTAATAAAATGGTAATTATTGGAATGGCCCTCATTGTAGGTTTTATTTGCCCTCTAGGATTTGTTTATATTAAAAATGCTTTGAATAGTAAAATCACCCACAAGTCTCAAGTACAAGACATTACCGAAGTTCCAATACTATCTGAAATAAGCAACTACACTAACGGTGGTGAGTTATTGGCTATTTCTGAGAAGAGAAGAACGCCAATTGCTGAGCAATTTAGATTGTTAAGAACCAATCTCAAGTATGTAGCTGAAGGCAAAGATGAAAGGGTATTAATGATCACTTCCAGCATTAGTGGTGAAGGAAAGACGTTTTTTAGTTTAAATCTCGGCGCAAGTTTGAGCATTGCTAAAAAGAAAGTGGTAGTACTTGAGTTTGATTTGCGAAAGCCTGCGCTACTTAAGAGTGTAAATATGAAAACCAAGCTTGGCATTGCTGACTATTTGTCTAATGACAATGTGAAAATAGATGATATAATCCATGATTTTAAGAAGGTCGATGGACTATCTTTAATTGGATGTGGAAATATCCCTGAAGATCCTGCAGAATTAACCTTAGATGATAAGGTTGAGGTACTAATTAGCCGATTGAAGGAAAGGTTTGATTATATAATTATTGATACTGCACCGGTAGGAACGGTGACAGATGCATTTAACTTGGCACCCTATTGCGACAGGACATTGTTCATGGTTCGATATAATTTTACGAGAAAGGAGAATATTATTTTTATGGAAGACATTGACATAAAACATAAGCTAAGAAATACTTCTTTGGTCATGAATGATGCCAAACAAGCCAATGGCTATTATGGTTATTCCTACGGTTATTATCCGGAAGATAAAAAAACTGCAAAAATTTCTGTGTGATTTTTTAAGCTATTGTATATATTTTTCTATTTCGAATGAGGAAATTGTTTTCATCTATTTATCAATACTTTAACAAATTTCTTGCTAAAGGTAATGCACGAACTGTTCTTGCCAAAAAGAATATTATTGGCTCTATTTTAATAAAAGGGGGGAGTATTGCCGTTAGTTTGGTAATGGTACCATTAACCATTGATTATGTCAACCCTACAAGGTATGGGATATGGTTGGCATTAAGTTCCATTGTAGGCTGGTTTAGTTTTTTCAATGTTGGCATGACCCATGGGTTGAGAAATAAATTTGCTGAAGCCAGAACTAAAGGAGATAAAGAAGCTGCTAGGATGTATATTAGTACAACCTATGCCGTTTTAACCATAGTTTTCACTGCTGTATGGCTGGTGTTTTTAATCGTAAACCCCTTCCTGGATTGGGTTGAAATTTTGAACGCTTCATCCGAAATGAGGATGGAACTTTCCATTCTAGCCATTATAATATTCACCTATTTTTGTATGCAATTTGTATTGAAAATTATCAATACATTGGTGACTGCAGACCAAGCACCGGCTAAAGCTTCGCTTATCAACTTTTTAGGCCAAATTATTTCATTATTGGTAATAGTCATTTTGGTTTACACCACCGAGGGCTCACTTATTAATCTTGGACTCGCATTATGTATTGCCCCGATCGCAGTACTTATTTTAGCCAACCTTTTCTTCTTTAATACTGATTACAAAGAGTATAAGCCATCTATAAAACACGTTAATCTATCCCAATCTAAGAATTTATTTAGCTTAGGACTGGTGTTTTTTATTATCCAAATAGCTAGTTTGATTCAATATCAAACATCCAATATTATTATTGCCCAAAGTTTTGGGCCTTACGAAGTAACTACTTATAATGTTGTTTACAAGTACTTTAATGTTTTAGGAATGGGCTTTGGAATTTTTCTTACACCATTTTGGTCAGCTTCAACCGATGCATTTTTTAAAAATGACATCAATTGGATAAAAAAGGCAACGATTAAATACTTACAAATCGGGATGTTGTTTGTTTTGGGTGGTGTAATAATGTTGTTTCTATCAGACACAGTTTACAGAGTGTGGTTAAAAGACCAGGTAGATATTGACTTTACACTCTCATTGTGGGGTTTGTTGTTTTTTACTTCATTTATGTTTGCCAGTATATTTGTTAATTTTTTAAATGGTATAAGTGCACTTAAAATACAATTTTGGTCAAGCCTAATTAGCCCATTGGTGTTTATTGGATCCGCTTATCTGCTGATAGATTATTTTGGTATGGGAGTACACGCCTTGTTTATTTCGTCCCTAATAGCAAGCTTTAATGGAATAATTATTGCCCCGCTGCAATATTACCTCATCATTTATAAGAAAAAGAAAGGAATATGGATCAAGTAGAAAGTGTAAATCCTATGACAGAATCGGTGAATAGAGAGGGAAAGAAACGTGTCGTTCATTTACAATATGGCTCCAGTCCTTCTGGTAATTACGTGCTGAGGTATCATGAAGCTTTTCTTGAGCGTGGTATGGACTCTTATGTTCTTTCTTTGCTTTCCAATGTGAAGGGGGAACCCAAAATTCAAAGTATTGGTAAAAAGGGAGTAATAATTCGAAAAGTAAATCAAAAAATTCAGGATTTTGTTACCAGAAAAAGAGATAAAAAAGCAGGAGGGTTTGCCTTATCTCTGTTTGGAAGTGATATTAGCAAACATGATTGGATAGAGAAAGCAGATTTCATTTATGTTCATTGGATTCTTGGAGGTTTTTTAAGTATTGATGGATTAGAAAAACTTGCCAAATTAAATAAACCAATGATTGTGGTTATGCATGATATGTGGACCATTACGGGGGGCTGTTTTCATAGTTTCGATTGTCAGAAATTTTTAACGCATTGTGGGAACTGTCCCATGTTTCCGGAAGAGAAGGAAAAAGACTTGTCTTACAAACAGTTTGATGCAAAATTAAAGTTTTATTCAGGTTACGATAACTTATTTTTTGTTGCACCCAGTAAGTGGCTGTATAATCTTGCCAATAAAGGTGCATTACTTAAAAATAAACCAGTGTTTCGAATTCCAAACCCATTGGACACCAATCTATTCAAGCCATTTGAAAAGAAAGTTGCCAAAAAGATTTTGAACATTGACAAATACCAACATGTCATTTCATTTGGTGCCAATAAAATAACTAGTCCTTACAAAGGTTGGAAATACTTGATGGAAGCTTTAAGAGACCTTAAAAATAATCATGAAGAACTCAATGTCTGCCTTTTAATTTTTGGTAGTGGACCCAATAAAGAGATTCAAGAATCCATTCCATTTCCATGTAAGTTTATGGGGTTTATTGCTGATGATTATACAACTAATCTGGTTTACAATGCCTCGAATGTTTTTGTTGCCCCTTCCTTAGCTGATAATTTACCAACAACTATCTTAGAAAGTTTAGCTTGTGGGACACCTGTGGTGGGATTTGATGTTGGAGGAATTCCGGACATGATTGCACATAAAAAAAATGGATACTTGGCCAAATATAAAAATGAAAAAGATCTTTCAATTGGGTTGAACTATTGTCTCTCCAAAGAGCTGGAGGGGTATTTATTGCCTGAATTTCAAAAAGATGAAGTAATAAATCAGCATATCAATTTAATGCATAAAGCCAGCAAGAATTAAGTAGGTGGGAAAGGTAGAAAAATATAATGCATCATTAAAGCAATTTTTGCAGTACGATAGGAACGAACTTATCGCGATAAATGTATTCTGGCTGGGTTTTATTGCCTATATCGCTAGTTCAACAATACTGTCTACAAAAGAAATGCCTTTTATGCTTTTTCAGCCTCTGCAGTTATTGGGGTTGGTTGCGATCTTCGGCTCAAGTACTTACCTTATCAAGCCTTTTTTTGAGAATGAATATCTCAAAATATTCTTTTTTCTTTTTTCTTTTTGGGCCATAATAATATTATTAAGAGGAGTTTCTTTTAATAAAGATGTCTTAAAATTAATTTTTCTTAACCCATGGTTTGGAGGAATGTTTTATTTAGTGCCCTTGATCTTATTGTTTAGAAGAAGTTTCTTGTTGTACAAAAAAGTTTTCTCGGTAATCCTTATACTTAGTGTTATTTTTCTTTTGTATAGCTTAATGTTTCGAGGAATCTTAACTGAGGTAATTCCTGACGATAGAAACCGAAGTGTTGTAGAATATTTCACCAAATCGTTGGGAGTTACAGCAATTTTTATCCTTTTCACCCACATGTATCATTCAAAATCCAAGAACCTAATTGCTATTGTAACAGTTTTGGTTGTTTTGGTTTTAGGCGTGATTAGGGCCAGGAGGGGCGTTTTATTTATGGGCGTTTTGGGGTTGCTTTTTGCAGGTTATCTCTATTTTATTAGTGCTAAATCTAAGCTGTTATCCGGTACATTGCTTGTAGGGTTGCTATTAATGGCCATCATTGGAGGAGTGTATGTGTTTTTAAATGTAGAGCTAGAGGCTTTGTACTTCTTGCAAGATAGAGGAGTTACAGATACCCGAACCGGAATTGAGGTTTATTTTTATAAAGACATGCAAGGATTAGATTGGGTAATTGGGAGAGGGATGCTTGGTGAATATTATTGCCCTACAATGGGGCAAGGTAATTATAGGGGTACAGTTGAAACAGATTATCTCAATATGATCTTGAAAGGTGGTATATTAAACCTTGGCCTATTATTGGTAATTCTTATTCCTGCCATATTTTTAGGATTGTTTCATTCTAAAAATCATTTTACCAAAGCATATGCATTGTGGATTTTATTTTGGTTAATTAATACACACCCGTCCACAGTCCAAGTATTTACAATGAACTATTTCCTGGTATGGATAGGGGTGGGGGTTTGTTACTCCTCCTTTATTAGAAGTATACCGGAGGAATCAATGAAATCTTATTTTAAACCCACTTCATAATTTTGGGTTAATGTAAACAAAGATGATTTTAAAATGAAAAAAATTGCGATAGTTACTAAACCCAATTATTCTAGCCCTAGAATTTTGGCAAATTGTTTACAGGCTGTTTTTTCTCAAACAGAGGGGGTAGAGTCCGAATTGTTCTATAAGCTTTTTGTGTTCAAAAGATTACTGAGTTATTCCAAGGTGAAAAGT
>NZ_CAXBOC010000060.1:0-15961 GCF_963976465.1 uncultured Cyclobacterium sp.
AAATTTAGAAGGTCAGCTTATCAGTGCTGAGATCCTGAATCATGGAAAACCCGACCTTTTATCTGACCACTACCCTGTATATGCCACTTTTATATACAATCCCGGCAAATAATTTACAATGTCTTGGTCTCCTTTCTCAGGAAGTAATATGAGATAATGGCTGCCCCCGTATCCGCAAGGGGAAAGGCATACCAAATACCTTCTAATCCAAACAAGGCCGGCATGATCATCACCAAAGGAATGAGAAATATCCCTTGCTTACTTAAGGCAAGCAACAAAGCAGGCTTGGCTTTTCCAATGGCTTGAAAGTAGGCACTCCCTATCAAACTAAAGGCAAGCAACGGGGTAGCCAAAAAAGATTTTCGCATGGCTGGAACACTTACATTTATCAAATTCTGATCTTCAGTAAAAACAGAAACTATGGCTCCTGCAAATGTCAAAATCAGAATAAATATCAATAAAGCCACCAGGGTTGATGACTTTATTGCCAATTTGATACTCTCTTGTACCCTGTTTCTTAATTTTGCCCCATGGTTATACCCGGCTATTGGGACAAAGCCCTGAGTGATGCCCAATACCGGAAAAATGGCAAACATCATCACCCTGTTAATGACACCATAGGTGGACAAGCCCTGCTCCCCTCCGTATTTAAAAAGCTCATTATTTAGTACTATGGCCAATAGACTCACGGTTCCTTGTCGGGCTAAAGTTACAGCACCCAATGAAGCAATTTCAGTGGAAATTTTAAGGTTCGGCTTAAACCATTCTACACGCATCTTCATGCTTGACTTTCCAATGATAAAAAACCACAAAGAATAGATAGCACTGGCCATGTAAGAAATCGTCGTGGCCCATGCAGCCCCTTTTAATCCCATATCAAACCAAATGATAAATATAGGGTCCAATATGATATTAAATACTGCCGGCACAATCAGGGTGTACATGGCAACTCTGGGATATCCTTCTGCTCTTATCACATTATTTCCCATCATGGCCCAGGCCATAAATGGGATTCCTATGAGAATGATTGTAAAGTAATCTTTTGCCGGCTGTAATACATCCCCCTTACCCCCAAACAACTTTAGAATATCTTCTGCAAAAACATAACCTATCCCAACAAACAGCAGAGCCAAAGTCAATGTCATGCCAATTTGATTCCCAAAAGTATTGTATGCTTTTTCATTATTTCCATCCCCAAAGGATCGAGAAATAATGGAAGCACCACCAACACCAATCGACATACCTATACTTGAAATTAAAAAAGAGATGGGCAAAACCACAGTTATGGTGGCTATTCCTAATGCACCTACATAACGTCCCACAAAAATAGTATCGACAATCCCATAAATAGACAAAACCAAAATGCCAACGGCGGCAGGTAGGGCTTGTTTAAGTAATAGATTACCAATTGGGGCTTGACCGAATAAGTCGTTTTTGTTTTGCATAAAAATAAGGGTACATCTTGGTACGGCTTACAGAAAAAAATGTTTGTTTACATTAAATCTTTAATTATTATATCAATACCCTATCAATGCCACCATTCTCTTCAAAGCACTCAAAATGATTTGGTAAACTGTATTCTTATCTTCAGCTGAAGATCTCTAATTACTTTAAATATTTCTTTGATGGTCACCAATTGAACTTGTGTAAGTTGACTGATTTTTATATAGTTTACGGGCTTTTTATTTTCATTTATAATAGCCCCTGCCTGTTTCTCTAATCTAAGCCCCATTAGGTAATAATAAGCCTGAAATAATTCTATTGACTCTTTAGATTTAAAGACTTCCCGTTTGGTGAGAATTTCCAACCTTTTACCTGTATTGGTTTCAAAAACCTTATTGGCCAAAGCATAAAGCCTCATTGCATTGACTATTGGCGTCATCGCTCTTTTGATATCAAAAACTTCTTCCTTGTCTACTTTAAAAGTTTTAATATTCTTCAGCCAAGTCAGCTGTGTATCATATTGCAAGGAATTTTGAGCCATATTATAGAAAAATCGTTCCAGAGGGTAATGTAATTGCTCATCCATGAACGCTTTTAAATCATCTAACAAGGAAAAATCTCCATAAATAGGTCTACAATCGAAAAAAGTACCATAACTCAATACCGTCTCCATAGAGGATTCCTTAAACCAGCTAGCATAATTATTTTTCCAATGAGAAAGCGAATGGGTCCACTTTGGATTACTGGCCATAAAACCTCCTTGACAGTAATCGAAACCAATTTCATTCAATTTATCTGATACCGTTTTAGCAAAATCAAGAAAATACTCACGGACCATTTCTCTTTGCTCATTTGCCTTGTCTTCATAAATAATGGCATTATCCTGATCTGTTTTTAAGGTTTGTTCTTTTCTTCCCTCACTTCCCAAAACAAAAAAAACAAATTTAGCAGGAGGCTCTCCTTTTTTCTTGATCACCTGCTCAATGACCCTCAAAGTAATAATATCTGCAATTGTTGAAATTATCTGGTTAATTATTTCTGCCCTAACACCTCTTTGAATCAGTTGATCTACTATGCCCGGCACTTGCCTCCATTTTGTTTTTAATTCCACCTCATCGAGTGCTTGCTTCACAGATTGAATAAATACAAAAGGAGAAAGTGATTGAACCGTCAATATTTTATTTCTACTGGTTACACCAATATAATGCCCCCTTTCCTCCACTAGTAAGTATCGGGTTTTGGTTCGAAACATAAGCAACAAAGCTTCATATACCGGTGCCTCCTTGGAAATCGCCACTAGTTTGTCATCCATAATTTCACTGACCGGACTTTGGGGAGATAATTCTCTTGCCAGCACATTATCCCTTAGGGTTATGTCTGTAATCACCCCCAGGATATTATCCACATTGTTTCCGACAAACAAACAACTTGATTTTTCATCCCGCATGATTTGGGCAGCTTTTGAAACAGCAGTTTCAGGACCACAATAGAGCACCTTTTTAAGAGGTATTTCACTTAATGTTTTAATATAGAAATCATCAATGGGAGTCAAGTACACCGGTACCATAAAGACATTATTTTTTTGCAAAGATCACCATTCATTTTGAAGAAATAAAAAGTATTTTAGGTTAAGTGTTTGCAATTAAAAAATTCTCCCTTACATTTGCACAAGCTTTTGAAAAAGCACAGAGAAAAGGGCTGAAAAGCCATTTTCTTTTTAACAAAAAAGGTCCTGTAGCTCAACTGGATAGAGCAACTGCCTTCTAAGCAGTAGGTTTCAGGTTCGAGTCCTGACAGGATCACATTGTTAAAATTCAAGAGTTTTAGAAGAAAAAATTTACTTCTATTTTATTTCCGATTCTGTAGCTCAGCTGGTAGAGCATAACACTTTTAATGTTAGGGTCCTGGGTTCGAACCCCAGCGGGATCACCAAAAAAAGCCTGTTTATTTTAAACAGGCTTTTTTATTTTTCAACGTTTGGAATTCTTCCCAACCTTAGAATTTAGGCTTTCAGAAACTGCCTTAAAACATAATGTAAAATACCTCCATTTTTGTAATACTCTATTTCAATCAAAGAGTCAAGGCGGGCAACAACGTCAAAACTTACAGTGCTTCCATCTTCTTTTTTAGCCTTGGCCTTCAAAACCTTCAATGGTGTCAAACCTTCATTGATTCCTTCTATAGAAATCAATTCTTTACCGGTAAGTCCTAGCGTTTCGGCAGACTGCCCTTTGGCATATTGCATAGGTAATACACCCATCCCTACTAAGTTGGAGCGGTGAATTCTTTCGTAACTTTCAGCTATTACTCCTTTAATCCCCAAAAGAGTGGTTCCTTTAGCAGCCCAGTCTCTGGAGGAGCCACTTCCATATTCTTTTCCTGCCAACACCAATAAAGGCACCTCATCAGCCATGTATTTACGGGAGGCATCGAATACCGTCATTTCATCTCCGGATGGCATATGCGTGGTATAACCACCTTCTTGGGCGGCCAGTTGATTCTTAATCCTAACATTGGCAAAAGTTCCCCGTACCATCACTTCATCATTACCCCTTCTGGAACCGTAAGAATTGAACATCGATTGTTCTACACCTTTATCAAGCAAGTATTTACCTGCTGGCGATTTTGGAGAAAAAGAACCTGCAGGTGAGATGTGATCCGTTGTAATAGAATCTCCCAATTTTAATAAAACTCGAGCTTCGAGAATCTCTTCCGGCTCATCAACTTCTTCAGATATCCCATTAAAAAATGGAGCTTCCTTAATATAAGTAGATTGATCGGACCATTGATAAACTTTATCTTCAGGAGCTTTTAATTCTTTCCACTGTTCATTACCTTCAAATATCTCCCCGTAACTTTTTTTATAATCCCCGGGAGACAAAACTTTTTGAGAAACTTCAAAAATCTCCTCATTACTAGGCCACAGGTCTTTGAGGTATACAGGCTCCAAATTCGGGTCGTAGCCTAAAGGTTCATTATTCAAATCAACATCCACCCTACCTGCTAATGCGAAGGCAACCACTAGCATTGGAGACATCAAATAATTCATTTTTACCTGAGGATGCACCCTTGCTTCAAAATTTCTGTTTCCTGAAAGTACTGAAGCTACTACCAAATCATTTTCCTCTACCGCTTTGGCAATATGCGAAGGTAAAGGACCGGAATTTCCAATGCAACTGGTACAGCCGTACCCTACAACATGAAAACGCAAAGCTTCTAAATCCTCGAGTAATCCTGCATGATGAAGGTAATCAGTAACAACTTTAGATCCCGGAGCCAGGGAAGTTTTTACCCAGGGTTTGACATCCAAACCTCTCTCTCTTGCCTTTTTCGCTATCAAACCAGCTCCTATCATTACACTTGGATTGGAGGTGTTGGTACAAGAGGTAATGGCAGCAATAACAATTGAGCCATCATAAAGCGCAAATTCTTCATTATTCAATTTTACCCCTACAGACTTTAAGCCATTCTTAACTTTGGTCTTTATCTCCAAGTCTTCCTCTACACTTTTATTACTATTTTCCACTGGCTGATTGCCACCGCCTTCACCGAGCCATCTACCTACTTCTCTTTTCTCAATTGGAATGTATTCTCTGCCGTGTACTTCTTTCAAAAGGGAACCGAATTTATCCTTAAACTCTCTTAAAAGAATTTTATCCTGAGGTCTCTTTGGGCCTGAAACCGTTGGTTCCACAGTGCTCAAATCCAACTCCACTACGGTAGAGTAATTGATCTCATCCTCATTTTCCCTCCATAACATATTGGCCTTGGCGTAGCTCTCCACGAGCTTGATTTGCTCTTCATCCCTATTGGTCCTTTTCATATAATCCAAGGTCCGATCATCTATAGGGAAATAAGTAACCGTACATCCAAATTCAGGAGACATGTTAGATATTGTGGCCCTATCTGGTACAGATAATCCATCCAAACCCGGACCAAAAACTTCTACAAATTTACCTACCACACTCTGCCTTCTAAGAAGCTCAGTAATGGTTAATACCATATCTGTAGCTGTTGTACCCAGAGGCAATTCTCCTGTTAACCTCAACCCAACCACCTCAGGCATTATAAAATTGATGGGTTGCCCTAATACTGCCGCCTCAGCTTCAATTCCTCCAACACCCCAGCCAACAACTCCAATTCCATTGACCATTGGTGTGTGTGAGTCTGTTCCTACCAAGGTGTCAGGGAATACATTTCCATCTCTTGAAATCACGCCTTGAGCAAGGTATTCTAAATTTACTTGATGACAAATCCCCATCCCAGGAGGTACAACTGAAAAGTTATTAAAAGATTTTTGAGCCCATTTCAAGAACTCATATCTTTCTCCGTTTCTTTTATACTCCACATCTACATTCTTCTTGTAGGAGTAGTTGGTACCAAAATAATCAACCTGAACCGAGTGGTCCACCACTAAGTCTACCGGTATCAATGGGTTTATCTTCTCGGGATTTTTGCCTTTTCTAACTGCTTCGGCTCGAAGAGAGGCAATGTCTACTACTGCAGGCACTCCTGTAAAATCCTGCATCAATACTCTTGCGGGTTTATAAGGAATATCCTTCTCTGATGGCTCCGGTTTCCAATTGAGAAGGGTCTCAATATTTTCTTTAGTAATGGCAAAGTCATCAAAATTTCTGAGGGTATTCTCTAAAAGGATCCTGATTGAAAAAGGAAGTTTATTTATAGGGTATCCTTGCTTCTTTAACTCTTCCAGACTCCAGTAACTAAGATCACCTTGAGCGGATGGAAGCTTCTTAATAATTTTATATGGATCTTTTGTCATAAAATAAACAGGTTTATTTATAAAGTGGAAATTAATTTCGGTTTAATATATTACCTAATATACTAATATAACCTATTCCTATCAATTATAAGGCCATAAAAAAAAGCGGAAACAAGTTCCGCTTTTTTTTATTCAATTTATTCCGATGCTGCATCAGCTTTATCACGTTTTCTAAAAGATTTCCTGAAAAACCAATGGTACCGTAGCGCTTCGAGTGTTTCGTTCATTCTAATTGTTCCAGTATCCAAACTACTCATGGTTCCTTTCAAATAAGCTGCAAACTCCTTATCATTTAACAACATCCCTATAGCATTGTCTGTATCACTTAGGTTTTCACTTACACTACTAAAATTTTGCGCGGCATCGCTCGCCTCTGCAGAGGTAGTCTCCAACTGCGCTGCAGTAGTTTGTAGGCTTGCAAAGAGAGTGGTATCATTGAGCATTTTATCTACAAATCCGCCCTTTTGATTAAGCCCATTCGAAAACTTTGCCAACTCAGCGGTCATTCTATTACTATTCGCCGCAGTTCTTTCCAAATTTTGCATGGTAGCTTTAAAAGTTTTCACCAAAGTACTGTCTGTTAGAACAGCTCCCACTATTCCTTCACCACTGGATATTTTATGTGTTAGAATTTTTAAATCTTCTGTAATGGATACCAAGTTGTTATTATTCACTTGCAATGTTTCCATCATTTCATCTGTATCCAGTGGCATTTCGGCAGTTAAAACGTCACCATCCTCAATGGCAGATCCCTGACCTGTGCCACCATATATCACAATTATTTTATTACCTATAAGGCCATCAGAACTGATCGTGGCTTTGGAGTTCTTTTTGATATATTCTTTGGCAGACGATTCTATATTCATTTCAATTTCTACCTGAGATTCACCGTAAAAATTTATCTTTTTTACTGTTCCAATCTTTACACCCGAAAACCATACATTATTTCCTGTTTGCAAACCTCCCACATCGTCGAATACGGATGTAACACGTATACTTTTCACAAACGCCTTTTGTTGCGCACCTAGGGTAAGGATACCTACAACAAGTATTGCGATTCCTATTAGCACAAAAATGCCAACTGTAACCGATCTTTTATTATCATTCTTCATTGTTCGATGAAATTATAGTCATAAAATGATTTTACTCTGCCATCAACGGCATGTTCAAAAACCTCTTCAAATTTTCCGGTATTGCCAAAATGCCCATCCAGTAATACGGCCATCCTGTCACCTGTAACTTTGGCACAGGTTAAATCATGGGTAATAATAATTGAGGTTGTCTTGTACTCTTCATTCACTTGATTGATCAAGTTGTTAATGTCCATGCAGGTGATTGGGTCCAGGCCGGCGGTGGGTTCATCGTAAAGCATTATGTCGGGCTTTAAGATAAGGGTGCGCGCTATACCTATTCTTTTGCGTTGACCACCTGATAATTCTGATGGCATTTGATTAATGGCTTGAATAAGCCCCACCCCCTCCAGCACTTCTTCTACCAATTTATCTTTATCTTTTTTACTCAAATTTTTAACATTCCTTACCAAAGGAAATTCTAAATTTTCCCTCACCGTCATGCTATCATACAGAGCACTTGCCTGAAACGAAAATCCGATTTTCAACCTTAATTCATTGAGCTTTTTCTGATTTAATTGACTCACCTCCTGCCCCACGACAATAGCAGATCCACTGTCCTGTTTAAGCAAGCCAACCATGATTTTGATCAACACCGACTTCCCACTTCCGGATTTACCTAAAACCACTAAATTCTCTCCACTATAAAGGTCCAAATTTACGTCTTTAAGAACGTCCATGTCCCCAAAAGATTTGGAAAGGTTTTTTATTTGAATTACTGTATCTTTCATATTATAATTGCCTAAAGAAATTGGTGATCTGCAAGGATAACAATTCCTCTATAAATATTAAAAACATGGCCATAACTACAGCTGAATTTGCTGCTTTACCTACTCCTTCTGTTCCTTTGGTAGAGTTGTAGCCCTTATAGCAGCCCACCATACCAATGGTAAATCCAAAAACCAATGACTTAATCATTGATGAGCTGATGTCTAGAAAGGAGATGGAATCAAATACCTGTACAAAGAATGTACTTATACTCACCATTTCGTTGACATTCACATTTAAAAAAGCTCCCATTAAAGCAACAAAATCTGTGTACAAGACCAAAATTGGAATCATAAAGGTACTTGCCAGTACCCTGGTAACCACCAAAAATTTAAATGGATTCGTAGCCGAAACTTCCATGGCATCGATTTGTTCGGTAACTTTCATCGAACCAATTTCTGCTCCTATACTAGAACCTACTTTTCCTGCAGCTATAAGGGCTGTCACCAAAGGCCCCATTGCCCTAACAACTGCTATAGAAATTAATGACGGCAACCAAGATGTTGCCCCAAATTCAGATAGTGAAGGCCTAGACTGATTGGTAAAAACAATCCCTACAATAAAACCTGTAAGAGAAATTAATGGGAGAGAATTATAACCTATGCGATAACACTGTCGAATAACCTCTTTGAATTCATAGGGTGGTATCCAAACCTCGACAAAAAATTTCTTAACAAACTGAAAGGCTCTTTCCAGCCCAATAAAAAAATTATCTATCCGCCTACTAAATACCTTATCATTTCCTTTTAAGTTTTCAGCCATACTATTGTTGTATCTTTTCGATGCTTATTAATTTCTAAAATCAACCGATCTATTCAATCGATCAAAAATTTTAAATAATCCTCTTCTTTAATCGGCTTAATCAAAATGCCACTTATCTGATCAAATTTTTTACTTTTATTCAGGTCCTCAGGATCAATAGAGGCGGTGAGCATTTTGACATCTCCTTTTATCCCTTTGAGTTTCATTTGCTCCAAAAAACTCCAACCATCCATTTCAGGCATATTTATATCCAGCATAAGAACGTCTACATCGTTTTCACCCAGCCAATGCAAAGCCTCCAAAGGATTTTGAAAAAAATACACGTCCAACTTTAAATTCAACTTTCCCAATACGCGCTTGTTGATCATGAGTTGGACCTTATCATCATCAACAAATACTACTACTGTATTTTTAATTTTCTTCACTTAAAATCTTGTTTCTATCCTTTTTGTTCTTCAATTACGAAACATATTAACATCAAGTTTTAATAATAAAATTTTCGCTTAACAAGCTAAACTCAAAATTATTCTATCATTAAACCCATACCGAGGGCCCCTTGTTCCCTTTTTCCAAAAAGATATTCCATGATTTATTTTTTATTGGCAGCAAATAATAGAAAAACGTGCCAAAATAAATGTTATCACTTGTTATAATCAAGAAAAAACCCTGCCAATACTTCAATTTCAACCTAAAAATATTGATAATTTAATTCATTTGCGATTACATCCATAGGCTACTTTTTAATCCAATATCCAGTTTTTTTTAACCTATGTCGAATTACCTTTTTGGATTTGAATAAAGGCAAGATGGTTTTTACATTTTGTCAAATTGATCCTATTCCGCAAAAATAAGGAAATTGATAAATAATTTGACTTAGTATAAAACTATTCTAGGGAATAATTTCCTAGCAAAACCTAAAAACTTTTATAGGGATGAAAGAAATAAACCCATAGCTTTACTTACTCTCAACGCGAACAAATTTCTGCATAAGGGCAGTAATCACATTTTTTTAAGTCATTGGTTTGATCAAATACCTGATCCTGATCAAAAATCTCTTCAAGTGTGCTTTTCAAACTTGAAACATAATCCTCCCTATAAGCTGCATAGTCCTTCACTTCACTGTATTTTCTGTACCCGTAATTCTCTTGAAGATAGGGGTTAAAATCCTCCTTGAATATATCACGCAGGTTAAACAAGGCCGGTTTTAGAAAATATTGATTGTCCGGAAAGTTGGCCTCATACAGCAATCCATAAAAGAAGGTCTGCATGGCCGCCTTATTTCTATCAGAACTGTCCCTGTCAAACATACTTTCTACCGACTTAAAAGTCTTTTTATCTTGTCCGGATTTATAGTCTATTAATCGTACCGTATCACCAATCCTATCCACCCGATCTATGATTCCGCCCAGTGCGATAGTTAGTTCTTCCCCATTGGAGTTTATTGGGACAAATGCACGGTATTTTTTACCGGCTTCAAGTGAGATTATTTCAAAGGGAGCAGACAGTCTATCTTTCAATAATACCCCCTGTAAATATTTCTGCAAAACATCTCTGGCTATCACAAGCTGCCCTGTAAGCTGAGGGTTTTCTCCTTCTAGGAAATATTGTTCCATGATTGCTTTCATCACGGCAGGATAAACAAAGTCATTCAACTCCTCAATATCACTTACCTGAAGCACCTTACGCTTTTTCCTTTCTATATATCCCATGTACAAGTTCTCCAATGACTTGTGAACAAGATTACCAAATATAGCCGGATCCACTTCTTCTTGCACCTCTTCAGGAACATCAATCCCTGCTATATAGCTAAGGTAAAATTTTAATCTACAATCCAGCCAAACATTAAGGGCAGAGGGTGAGAAAGACAGGGGTTCCCATTCACCATATAAAGGCTTGGTATACCTCCTAAGGTGATCCATGATTGACTTGTCCTTCTCAATTACAATGGCTCTGGTTGGTGATAAATTCACAGGAATATGGGTGATGGTATCTTCCTTCTGGACGCCATCCTGATTCATCTCTATTTGAAGCTGATGAATGTACCGACTTTTCTCATTGACCTTACCTTGCTCTCCCGCAGTGGTATAAAGCAAATGAACCTCTTGGGCTTCATGCAAAAGTCGATAAAAGGTGTAAGCATATATGGCATCATTTTGCTCTTGGATAGGCATACCAAAAGCTTTGCGCAAATTAAAAGGAATCATGGAGTTCATGGAATTGGATGGAGGAAAACTTCCCTCATTCATATTACAAATGATAACCCTTTTAAAATCCAAGTTTCTAGACTCCAGCACTCCCATCAACTGCAAACCTTGCAATGGTTCGCCTTTAAACGGAAGTTTGATTTCTCCGAAGACTTGTTTAAAAATCCTTAATAAAAAGGCAATATTAACCTCCTCTTTGATTTCTTTATCCACTATCACCTTTAACCTATTCATTTGTTTGAAACACTGAAATAGGTAGGTTCGCTCCATGGTATTTTCCTCCAAGGAATCAGCCAACATCTTAATTAAACCTAATATATCATCCATCAAGGTAGCCGTAGTCATTGGCTGAAAAACTTGGGCAAACAATGCCCCACCTTCCTTTAAGACCTTCGAAGACACGTACAAGGTGTTGTTTCTGGAAAATTCATCAATTAAATGTTGAGAAAATTCCGGTGCAAGATCATATAAATAAACAGTGGACAATAATTCCTTGACAGGCTTGTAATAAAACATCAACTCCTCATTCACTATTTTACTATACCTCTGCAAATCAACCACAGCTTCCAAAAATGTAAAAATGGGGGTATGCTTGACCGGATAACCCATCGTGACATTCACCTTATTCACATTATCGGGCAAAAGGTTTAGGACAGGAAAAAGAAGTTGTTCATCAGGTAGAATTACCACTGTCTCTTCCCAGTTTTCTTCCTTCTGGGGTATGGCTTCCAATATCGCCCCCACCATATTGGCCTGGTTAATTTTTAAAGGAACGGCATAGGTTTTAACTTGTCTTTCTTTCTCAACAATTTTGTTTGGAGTAATTTCAGGAAAAGTAGGCCCTAGGATTTTATCTTTTTTATAATCCCTAAAAAACATACCTGCTTCCTGGCTGCTCGCATTTAGGTAATATTGGTCAATATCCCAATAGATCTCTGCTCCAAAATTTTTAACAAAATGCTTGATGAGTTTTTCCTCTGCCCCTGTAAAAGCATTGAAACCTACAAAGACAGTCTTCATTTCAGAGGGAGGAACATTGTCCAAAGTTTCTACTACCTCCCGATAAATACTCCCCCCGTAGGCTAAGCCCAATGTTTTTAAGGAAGAATTAAAGCCTTGATACAAGGGAAATAGAACATCCCAAAATCTAAGGAATTTCTCTTGGTGAAACCTATCTCTACTTTCAAATGAAGCCCAAAAGGCCTGAATCAATTCGATTTGGTCCGGAGAAAGGAAACTCCAGTCGCTTTCTAGTATTTTTTGTTCCTTTAAATTGACAAAAAGTTTTTCAGGGTTGACCAAAAATTGATCCAGATCATTAAAATCTTTAAGAATCATTTCACCCCAAAAGTAAAACCTATCAAAACCCTCTTCATTACCGGTAAGGGTTTTATAAACCTTGTACAGTTCATAAATCAAGCTTAATTTATCTGCAGGCCTTTTCCCAATAATATCATAGAAAAAATCTTCTATAGTGATCACCTTAGGCATATACGTAGGTCGAGAAACCAACTGTCCGAGGTACTTTGTGAAAAACAAACCTGCTCTACGGTTAGGCAAGACAACCTGAATATTTTTAACATCTACTCCTCTCTGCAGTAATTCAGCTGCAGTTCGCTTTAAAAATCCTTCCATTTAAACAACTTTTTCAATTGTGCTACTTTCTATGTAACAAATATATCCTTGTATAGGCATTCCCTTTTCTATGTCTTTTACCAACTTGACATACTCCAATACTTGTGAAGCGTGAGAGGCTCTCTTTTCTCCGGTTTTGAAATCCACGACTGCTATTTCTTTTTGATAATAAATAATTCTATCCGGTCGCTTGTGCTCACCACCCGGAAGAAATATACCTTGTTCGGTAAGTACTTTTCCAGAGCCATCAAACCAAGAATTAAATATTTCTATTTGGCAAAGGTTGTGGAATTGACTTTCCAACAATTGTCTTTCCTCTTCAGTAATTGCCCCATCAAAAAACATACTTTGTAATTCCAGAAAAAAATCTTTCTTGGTTCGTGATTTTTCAATAATCCGGTGAACCAGCACTCCAAAAGCTCTTTTGGATACAATATCTGAGGCTTCAAATTCTCCAAAAGCCTGCTTGACTTCCAGAGATTTCTCCCAAGGTTTGTATTTCCATACCATTGGTTGAGAAGGAGGTAAGGCTTCCTTTTTGGATTCATTTAGGTGCCAAATCCCTAAATCAAATTCTTTTTCCTCATTGTTATAGTAGTTATTAAAAGCCAATAATTCATTTTCTTGAGCTCCAAATTGCATCACTTCGCGAAGTAGGTCAGCCACTGTCGTTAACTTATCCTTCTTATTTGGATTACTAAAAGGTGCCATTGCCATTAGCACCTCTTCTGCTCTGGTAAATCCCACATACAGCATATTTAGGGAATCGAGATGATTCATTAAATTCTCCTCTAAATATGCGGTTGAAAATGCCGAATCTTTTAATTGCGATCTCACCGACAAAGGCACTATCGCCGGAGGTAGGGCTTCATTCCAATCGTACTTGGTCCAAATAATGTTTTCTTTGCCGGTATCGAACAACTTCCAATCCAAGTAGGGCAATAGCACCACCTTGTATTGTAAACCTTTAGATTTATGTATGGTTTGTATTCGAATAGCATCAAATTCCTCCGGGATTTTCACTGTTCTTTTATAGCCCTTTAGCTCCCACCAGTTAAGAAAGCCACTTAGATCAGCCCTGTTTTTACCAATAAAATCATATACTGCTTCTTTGAAACCTGACAAGTAAGCAAGTTCACCTGCACCTTCATTCAGATCTACCAAATCGATGATTGCTTCCACCAAGTCCATTAGTGGCAACTTCCTGAAAACCGGCAGCTGTTGAAAAAAACTTTCCTTTAAGCCTTTAAATTCCTCCGGCAAACTATCTTTTCTAAACAATACATGGTCAAAGGGGATGGTTCTTATTCTGGCCAATTGTATCCAAAAAGTTTTTTCAGCCAGTGAGTCTTCTGCATCATTTACCATTCCTAAAGCCGCCAGAAGGCATTTTACAACAGAGGCCTTAGTAAGAAACAGTGCCTCATCTGATAATACATCATACCTGTAACCGTTATCTTTGTTTTCTTCAGCATAGGACATAAAGGCATCTGCAATTTGTGCCGCCTGGTTATTTTTTCTCACCAAAATGGCGATGTCCTTCAATTGGTAGCCCTGATCTAATAATTTCTCAACCTTGTCCGGTAATAAGTTCAATATTACATCGTCGTATTTTGTCTCTTTATCGGTCTCAATAAAAGACATTGAAACCTTCCCTTCTACTCCTTTGGCTTTTTGCCTAGGAGCAATTTTCTACAAAACATCGCCATAGGCCTTTTCTATTCGATCCATAGAGGCATCATCCAAGACCGTCCTTAAATGATCGCTAAGCAGTTTTGATAAATTTGAAAATAAAGTATTGTTAAAGGCTACAATATTGGGTAAACTCCTAAAATTGGTATCTAGCTTTTTAACATCTATGCCAAACCCTCCAAGATCATTCTCTACTTGCTCCATTAGCAAACGCATCTCCCCACCTCTCCATCGATAAATGGATTGCTTGACATCTCCTACCACCAAATTGGTTTTACCCATAGAAAGCGTGTTCAGTAAAAGCGGACGAAAACTCGCCCACTGAAAACCGGAAGTGTCTTGAAATTCATCCAGTAAAAAATGTTGGTAACGATTGCCCACCTTTTCATAGATAAAGGGGGTATCGTTGTCACTTGTAATGGATTTTAGAAAATCATTTGTTTCTGAAATCAGCAGCAAATTCTCCTCTTCTTTCAATTCCTTCAACTCTCTTAATAGATAGCCAAATAAACCGAAGGTATATAAGTTCTTGGATATTGAGTCCAGGGTATTCCAGCTGCGTTTCAGGGGTTCAAACTGATGCAAAATATCACCTAATCCTTCTCCATAGGCCGATTCAATCGCAGTTTTAAGTTTACTTGTTTTGGTGTACCACTTTTCCGGCCCAAGAAGCAATTTTGCCTGGGCATCTGTAAGCGTTGGAATCGGATCTTCCTTTTTACCCAATTGATCAAATTTTTTACTGAAGGATTTAGATCCACCGGAAAAATCTTCCCAAGAAAGACCGTTCTTATCACGGATAGCCTGAGCCGTACCCCTTAGTTCCAAGGCTTTATCAATAATAAGCTGCTTCTGTCCAAATATAAATTCTTTGAATTCTTTATAAGTATCCGGATTCTCCAAAAAGGCTCCCACTTCTTTTTGAACAATTTTAAAGTCTTCTAAGAAGATCTTTTTTCCCAAATCCTCAATAGATTTTCTCAGGTCCCAAGATTTCCCTTCTGTAATCTTGCTGATAGAAAACTCCACCATCCATTTGTGTAGTTCCGTGTCTTCTGCTACCCGCAACATCAGCCTGTCTACCATACGCGTCATGACACCATCCAGGTCTAGCTCAACATCAAATTTGGCTTGTAGGTCAATTTCTCTGGCAAATGCTCGAATGACTTTTTGGAAAAAACTATCAATTGTACTCACAGAAAAAGATCCAAAATCATGAAGGATAGTGGTCAAAACCTTAGCAGCCCTTGCAGACAATTCTTTGGGGGACAATTGCCATTTTTCTAAGAGCTCTTTGTGCATGGTTTCATCGGGGTCCACCCCTTCCTTAAGCCTTTTTAGTTCTTTGATAATCCTGTCCTTCATTTCTTGAGTAGCCTTATTGGTAAAGGTCACCGCTAGAATCCGGGTAAAAGCAGTGGGGGATTCAAGGGCCAACTTTAGGTAGGCAGTGGTGAGGGTATAGGTTTTCCCCGAACCTGCAGAGGATTTATAGATTTGTAAAGGAGCTTCAGTAATCATTTAAACCAATCATTTAAGGAATT
>NZ_CAXBOC010000061.1:0-15960 GCF_963976465.1 uncultured Cyclobacterium sp.
GCATGGATCTTGGGAAACCAGAAAGAATTACAGCCCATGGACTTTGAAAAAGATTATATAATAAGGAATTAAAATGAGAAAAATATAAGCTTAAAATTTTCCTACAAAGTGAAGTTATGAAGAAAACTGTCAGACAATAACCAATTATTGAATAATTTTGAAAATGGCTGTCAATAAAAGCCCTTAAGCAAACTAAAAAAAATAAGCGTCAATGTTTTTTTATATCTCACAATTATTTAGTTTTTTGATAATGCCTTTTAATATTTGCTTAATGCTCATTCTTATAGGCTTTGTTTTTAAACAAAAATCTTGGGGTAAAACCCTATTACCTACCGGGATAATATTGCTTCTATTCTTTTCCAATGGCTATTTAGCCAATTGGGCGATATATAAATGGGAACCCCAACCCAAAGCGCTTTCTTCTTTGCCAAGCTATGAACTGGGCATAGTCCTGACCGGAGTCACCAACCTTAATATGCTCCCAAAAGACCGGACCTATTTTACAAGGGGAGCCGACAGAGCCACCCATACCGTACAACTGTATAAAATGGGGAAAATAAAGAAAATATTGATTTCGGGAGGTTTGGGCTATGATCCGGTTCACCCTCTATCAGAAGCAGAATCCTTAAGGGATTTCATGATCTGGGCAGGAGTGAAAGAATCGGACATTATTACAGAAACAAAAGCAGTAAATACAAGGGAAAACGCTTTATTTAGTGAGGAAATCATTAGATCAAATAAAATCCGACTGGAGCCCACAGATAAGATGCTCTTGATTACCTCCGCTTTTCACATGAAAAGAGCCAAAGCCTGTTTTTTAAAGGTTGGATTAAACCCCGATACTTTCCCTGTAGATTTTTATGGAAAAGTACCGAGGCTGAATTTTAAATCAATCGTTCAACCTGATGTAGGCTCACTGGTAGCTTGGCATAAACTAACCAAAGAATGGGTGGGATTAGCTGTTTACTCCCTTGTAGGGTATATTTAAAAAATGCTGGTTATTCACTTAACTTACCAAGTGGATGCCTTTAACTTAGGCATGGCTCTAACAATGTCACTAACGCTTATCTGACCTATTAACTTTCCGTCTTTTACCACAGGGAATCTTCTAATCTTCATGGTTAAAAACCGATCTGCTGCATCAAATATTGAAATTTCCGGTGGCAAGGTATAAACCTCTTTAGTCATATGCTCCGCTACCGATGCAGGAAACTTAGGCGTATTGGTGTATTGACCTTTAATGATTTCTTTAAGACAATCTCCTTCGGAAATCATACCTACAAGTCCACCATTATCATCCACTACCGGCGCCCCTGAAATTCTCTTTCTTGTAAGCACCGTTATGACATGATCTATGGTATCCTCTGCTCTAAAGGTGATCAAATTTGTGGTCATGAAATCCTTGACTAAAATAGGTTGATCACTAATTTTTGGTGGGGCTTGTCTTACCCCCTGAAAACTTTTTACCATCTTTATAGGGTTTATTGTGAGGGAATAATATATTAAATTTACCTCATAAAAACAAACTTTGACGCCAAAAAAATTAAAACTATAAAATAAAAATAAGGTCAATCAAAAGTAAAACGACGATTCAATTAACCTTTTTATAATGTTATCCACCAAAAAACAATTGTTATTTTAGATTATGATCTATAACGATAAGCTCACCGTACTCCACTTTAAACCCAGAAGAACAATAAAAATCTTACAACTTTTTCAGATAAACCACCAGCTCCTCCACCAATTGGGGAGCTACAGTCAACACCATCCCTTCCGTCTCCTCCATTTGAGAGAGTCTTAAATGGTCATTGACACCCTCCATAGCTGAGGGCCTGAATTGCTTACAGGAAGCATGTATTTCTTTAAGTAATCCTGTCATATTTAAATCAGCTATGTCCTGAAGCATTAAACCTCCACCGGGCAAAATTACAACCCTATCTCTGGCTTGCATTAACAAATCTAAAATTAAAGGCATCCCTTCCATCACACTGTTTTCTCCTCCGGATGTCAATATTCTAGAAAACCCCAACTGGATGATCTCTTCTAAGGCACCTTTCTTGTCTTCCAGCACATCAAAAGCCCTATGAAAGGTACAAGGCTTGCCTTCAGCGGCTTGGATCAATTGCAAGCAAGCCGCTTGGTTTACCTTTCCGGATTTATTCAAAATACCGAAAACAAATCCATCAGCTCCTTGTGACAAAAAAGATTTAACGTCTTCTTTCATGACCGTTATTTCCAACTCAGAATACACAAAATCACCTCCTCTTGGTCTGATCATAACAAAAATGGGGACATTAACCTTACTCTTTAACACCTTTAACAATCCCAGGCTTGGGGTAGTCCCCCCTTCTCCAAAATCAGCACATAGCTCAAGTCTGTCTACGCCATTTTCCACGGCAAGTAAAGCTGCTTCCAACGTATATACGGGAGACTCTAATAAAATATTCTTCATGCTTAGGTTCCTAATTATTTAAACCAACTTTTTGAATCAATCATGGCTTGTTCGGAGGCATGGTGCCGAGCAAAATTAAACCCGGGTCTAATAGCGTAAGCACCGAAATCATCTTCTTTATTCAAGGCGAGAAAACCAATCTGGGTATTGTCTATATCTTTACACTTACTGACTGCTCTTTTCACTGCTTCTTCACATGCCTCTTGTGGGGTTCTGCCCTGTCGCATCAATTCTACAATTAAAAACGAACCACAAATGCGAATAACTTCTTCTCCCAGCCCAGTGGCTGTGGCAGCTCCAACCTCTTCAACTACAAACAAACCAGCTCATATAATAGGACTATCACCTACTCTGCCATGCATCTTGTACCCCAGACCACTTGTGGTACAGGACCCTGCCAGCTTGCCGGAGGCATCCATACCAATCATTCCTATGGTATCATGATTTTCAACATTAATTATGGGTTTGTATTGGGCATTTTTTTTCCAATTTTGGTAGGCTTTTTCTGCACCGGCACTTAACTCCTCTTTTTCAATAGGCATTCCTTCCTGTATAGCAAATTGTCGTGCACCTTCACCGACCAACATGACATGAGGTGTTTTTTCCATAACCAGGCGAGCTAAAGTGATGGGGTGTTTCACTTGCCTTACAAAAGCAACTGAGCCACATGATCCGTCTCCTTTCATTATAGAGGCATCCAAGGTAACGATGCCTTCCCTGTCAGGAATTCCGTTTAGACCTACTGAAAGCACATTTTTGGCTATTTCCGTAACTTTAACTCCTTCTTCTACCGCATCCAATGCGTCACCATTGGTGGATAAAATACTCCAAGCTTTGTCGTTGGCTGCCATCCCATGATTCCAAGTGGACAATACTTGAGCACTCTTCTTATTATTGTTATTTATTTTTGCGGTATCAGCAATTGCTTTTACCTGATTTGCAAAAGGACTAATAACCAATGAAGAAAGTAATGCTTTATGAAGAAATTCCCGTCTGCTTTTCATAGATTTTTTTTATTTCTTACTTATTTTTGAAAAAGTTTTGAAACAAACATGATTATTTTTTTTGAAAAATTGACAGGTAAAAGGCATTTATTTTAAAATAAATTAATCCACGAAACCTATCCATTATGGCATTTTCAAGCTTTTTCCCCTTTATTTTGTTGGGTACAGGCGAATAAATATTAAGTGAAATTAACCATTGCTTATTAGAAAATGTAGATTTTTTTATTTAAGTTGCCTTAATTAAATAAAATTTTTATTATTTTGCATCAAAGTTTATCCTATGAATTTAATAGACCCGAAGATTGTCCTGGATAAGAAGGAAGGTGTAGTTGAAATTAAGAACTATATCAACAAATTAAAGATAGTAAAAGAGCTGTATACACTAGGCAATAATACTGCCAGTAATATCTGCCAATTGGTAGGCATAAGTCTACCCACCGTAAATCTTTTACTGACAGACTTATTAGAAGAGAAAATTATAATCAAGGAAGGCCGAGGGCAGTCCCAGGGAGGGAGAAAACCTGATCTTTACGGTCTTGCACCTGATTCATTTTATATATTGGGTATAGACTTGAATAGGTTTGGTGCAAAGGCAGCCATCTACAATACCAAAAATGAAAAGGTAAGTGATATAAAATCCATTAAACTGTCTCTTAATAATGAACTAGAAACCTTGGATGCAATTTATGATTTTTCAATGAAAATCATCCATTCATCCGAAATTCCAGAGGAGAAGGTAATAGCGGTAGGAATTAGTATGCCCGGATTAGTCGACAGTGTTTCGGGTGTAAATCACACCTACCTAAAATCGGGCAAAAAGAACTTGAAAGATCAGTTGGAGGAAAAATTTTCCCGGAAAGTATTCATAGAAAATGACGCAAGAGCAAAAACTCTTGCTGAGTTTAAATTTGCCAACAAAGGTTCCAATAAAAATGTGATGGGAATTTTTGTTGATTGGGGAATAGGGCTTGGAATTATCATAGACGAAAAACTTTATCGGGGATACTCAGGATTTGCTGGTGAATTCAGTCATTCTCCCTTGTTTGATGCCAAAGAAATAAGTTGCACCTGTGGCAAAAGGGGCTGCTTAGAAGCAGTTGCTTCCGGTGGGGCAGTAGTTCGGTTGGCTAAGGAAGCCATATTACTGGACAAAGACTCGATTCTGGCAAAGTTAAGTAATGGTAAGGAAGAGAATCTAGAACCTTCCACTGTTGTAGAAGCAGCGATTGCCGGGGATCAAAGGGCCATCAGTATTTTATCTGATGTGGGGCTTGATTTAGGCCGCGGTATTGCCATATTAATACAGTTGCTCAACCCTGAGTTGATCATATTAGGAGGGGCAATAGCAGAGGCCAAGCAGTACATTACTACACCTATTCAACAAGCCTTAAATATTTATAGTATGGCCAAGTTAAGAGAAAAAACTTCAATTGAGCTTTCTCAATTAGGTATGGAGGTAGGGCTCAGAGGAGCTATTGCCATAGTTAATGAGCATATATTTGAGGACACTATTAATTCACAATAAATTAAAACAAAATAGATACAAGCATATGTTAGCGAATTATCCACTTTCCAAGACCGAAGAGGCCTTCTTTAAAGATTCAGATGTAGAGAAGATCACTACCAAAATACCCTATCTTACGGTTGATAATTTCCCAAAATTGGGACTCCTTACTGCCTGCAGATTTTTGGAATGGGCCTCTACTAACCCTGAAGGGGTCATCAGTCTTCCAACAGGAAAAACTCCGGAATACTTTATCAAGTGGACCAAGTTTCTTCTTGAAAACTGGGAAGAGAAGAAAGGCCTGGAAATAAGAAAAAAATACGGTTTAATTGACTGCAAAAAGCCGGTATTAAATGGCTTACACTTTGTGCAGATTGATGAGTTTTACCCTATTTCTCCAGAACAAAACAATAGCTTTCACCATTATGTAAATAAGTTTTATATTGAGGGCTTTGGTCTGGATCCAAAAAAAGCATTACTAATCAATTCGGATGAAATAACACTTGCTGAAGGCAAAAGTTACAAGGAAATATTTCCGGATTCTAAAGTAGACTTATCATTACGTTTCAGAGAATACAAAACTCCTTTGGAAAAACTTCAACAAGAATCTATCTACTTGATTGACCAGTGGTGTGGGAAATATGAAGCTAAAATCCGTGAAAAAGGAGGAATCGGATTCTTTTTAGGAGGGATTGGCCCGGATGGTCATATTGCCTTCAACACCCGTGGTTCGGATATCTTTTCTACTACCAGACTTACAGAGACCAACTTTGAAACTCAAGCCGTAGCAGCAGGTGATTTAGGTGGGATAGAAATATCTGCAAACCGTTTGGTTATTACTATTGGTTTGGACACCATAGTTCATAATCCTGATGCTGTAGCCATTATCATCGCAGCAGGGGAAGCCAAAGCGGGCATAGTGAAGGAATCTTTGGAACAATCCATGACCAATATTTATCCGGCAACTGTATTGCAGAAACTAAAGAATGGAAGGTTCTATATTACAAAAGGTGCCGGTTCAAAATTAACAGATAGTACTGACCAATACTATTTTAAAGGGGAATGGACGGATACAAAAACGGAACGTTCAGTATTGGAACTTTGCAAGAAACTTCAAAAATATGGTCATAGAATCACTCTTGAAGATTTAAAAGAAGACAAATACACCAGTCTGATACCTGACTTGAACGAGCATACGGTAAAAAATGTAATCAAAAGCATTAGTGAGAAAATAGATAGGGGGATGAAGGAAGAGAAGAATGAAGTATTTCTCCACACCGGTCCTCACCATGATGATATTTCACTAGGCATTTTACCTCAGATCACCAAGCAATTGCATGAGATCAGCAATGATGCTCATTTTGCTGTCTTGACCTCAGGTTTCACCGCTGTGACCAACACTTTTGTTATAGAAACCTTAAGAAGCACCAAAAGATTTTTGGACAACGGTAGGATTCAAATGGTTAACTTTGAGGATTTTTATACCTCAGGCTATAAATTAAAGATGGACAAAGATGTGTACCATTACTTAACCAATGTAGCCTCAGATAATGCCGAAGAAAGACTAAGAGGCCTATGCCACCGGTTGGTAAGGGCAATAGTTTTCACCTTTGGTATCAAATCTACTCAAGAACTAAGAGAACAAATTAACGAGATCATAACAGTCCTTAAAAACTCTTATGATGGAGAGAAGAACCCTAAAAACATACAGACCTTAAAAGGAATGATTAGGGAGTTTGAGGAAGAACTTGTATGGGCTCATTTTGGCGTTCAGGTAAAAAATGTCCACCACCTAAGATTAGGCTTCTACACAGGGGATATCTTTACCGAGCAGCCGGACAAGAAACGGGATGTTGAACCTATTTTGAATATGCTTAGAGAAATTAAGCCTACTAAACTTAGTTTAACATTAGACCCTGAAGGCAGTGGCCCAGATACGCATTATAAAGTATTACAAGCAACTGCTGAAGCTGTAAGGCAGTGGAGCTTAGAAGAAGACTTAAGTGATTTCAAAATCATTGGATACAGGAATGTCTGGTTTAAATTTGATGCTGCAGAATCTAACGTTATTGTACCTGTTTCTTTAGGAGACATATCGGTCATGGAAGATTCCTTCTCAAATTGCTATTTGAGTCAGGTAAATGCCTCATTCCCAAGTTATGCACACAATGGTAAATTCAGTACCCTAGCAAAAAACACCTGGGTAGACCAATTAAGTGATGTGCAACTTCTCCTTGGTAAAAACTATTTCTACCAACATCAATCTGCGAAAGTTAGATCCAGCCATGGCCTGATATTTTTCAGGGAAATGGATGTTGAAGACTTCTTGGTTGAAGCTAGAGAATTAGAAAAATCAACCGAAGGTATGCTTTAATACACTTCGTTAATTTAATCAAATTCGTCTGTGAAAAATTTTCATGGACGAATTTGATACTCAATATCGAAAAGATTGACACAATGTCTTTGAGCCATTGGAGATCAATTAGAAGGTTAATATTAATGGTAATCAGGTATATCCTGAAATTTTGGGAGTAAAATGAAAGTAAACAATATGGTGCTAGGTTTGGACATCGGGGGTACTAAAATTAGTTCAGGATTATTTAGAAATGGAAGCTTGACAGATAGCAGGGAAATAAAAACTCCTGCGAAGTCCCCAAAAGACGAAATCCTAGAAACCATTTCCCAACAAGTCGAAGCCTATAGACATTTTAATTTTAAGGCCATAGGGATAGGGATTCCAGGTTTGGTCGACCCAACTAATGGTATTATTTATAACTTGGCAAATATTCCTTCTTTCCATAATGTTAACCTAAAAAAATATTTGGAAGAGAAGTTTGGAGTTCCTGTGGCCATTAACAATGACGCCAATTGTTTTGCCTTGGGAGAGTATAAATTTGGCGCTTCCAATATCCACAAACATGTTATCGGCATCACCTTAGGCACAGGTATCGGTACAGGGATAATAGCCAATGGTCATTTGTATACGGGCAAACTTTGTGGAGCAGGCGAATGGGGAGCGATACCTTATTTGGATGGAACCTTTGAAGACTATTGTGGCAGTAAGTTTTTCAAAGAAAAACACCATATTAGTGCTAAAAAATTAGCAAAAAAAGCCAGTGAAGGTGATCAAGAAGCCATCAGGATATTTTATGATTTTGGAAAACATATTGGGGCACTTATTTACAGACTGTTGTTAACTTTTGCACCTGAAGCCATAGTGCTTGGTGGTTCAATAAGAAAAGCCTTCCCTTATTTTGAAAAAGGAATGCAAGAAATAATTGATGCTTTCCCCTACCTACCTATCTCGGAAAATTTAAAAGTTTACGTTTCTGGTTCAAATGATTCAGCCATACTTGGCGCTATCTCTTTGGTAGAAGAAAATAAATACCTGGTAAATATGCAGAATAATGTAAATGCTAGCAACCCAATTGCTTAAGGATTTTTATAACCTGAATGTAGCTAAAATAATATTTTCTGTTTACGTTTAATAAGCATTCATATCCCTCCCTATCGGAGGGATTTTTTTATATTAATTAACAGATACACCTTTTGTCTTAATCTGAATAATCCTCTTTCACATCTTAATCAAACTAAACAAATAATTATCAGTCTGATACATTAGACCTGTAAAAGGCACCATTCCTAAACTTCCCAAATCCTTCCTATAAAATATTTCTGTTCTTAATTTAGATACAAAGATCAAATTGGATATTTGCCTTTAACCATTTTTTAAATATATTTAAAACACAATTTTACCCAATATGTCAAAAAAGCAAAACCCTATAATTCTTTCTTTACTTTTTCTAAGCCTTACCAGCAATTTATTTGCACAAAAAGCCTCTGCTGAGAAGGAAACATTTGTTCGAGACAAGATGATCGAACACCTGTTCTCCATAACAGATATAATGGTTACTGATGTCACTAGCCCTCCGGGAGCGGCCAGGTTTTACAGTTACTCTTCATTGGCCGCCTATTTGGCCTATAACAATAATGGGAATTTAAATGACTTACCAATGGTTAAGCATTTCAATGCGCCGCTGCCTGATTTAGAGCCCGAAATGGCGCTTGAAAAAAATAATATCAGCCTGGCATTTGCCGGTACCTATGCAATGCTGGAGGTGGGTAAAAAGATTATGCCCTCAGGAAAAAAGCTTAGTGCAGCCCAAGAGGATTTGGTTCATCACTATTCAAAAAACAGACTCCTAAAGAAAAGAGAAATCAGACAAGGCATAAACTATGCTGAGAGTATTGCTTCAATAGTATTGGAATACGCCAGAAAAGATGGATACTTGCAATTAAGCACCTTAAAAAGATATAGCCCTACCAAGGGTAAGGGTAAATGGTATCCTACACCTCCTGCTTATTTGGCAGCCATAGATCCGGAATGGAGAACAATCAGACCATTTTTTATCAACAGTGCAGACGCCTTCAGCCCATCCCCTCCTGCAGCTTACTCAGAAAACGAGAATAGCTCATTCTTCAAACAATTAACAGAAATCTATGAAGTCACTTCCAACTTAACAGAGGAGCAGCAATTAATCGCAAACTTTTGGGATTGCAACCCCTTTAATGTGTCTTACAGTGGACACATGGCCATTGGACTAAAGAAAATTTCTCCGGGCGGCCACTGGATGGGGATCACAGGTATTGCCAGCCAAAAAGCAGCACTAGACTTTAAAGAAAGCCTCTATATACACACTCTTGTGGCCTTGGGCCTTCACGATGCTTTCATTAGTTGCTGGGATGAGAAGTATAGAGTGACCGGATACGGCCTCTTACAGCCATCAACAGGCTTATCGATGAGGAATGGCGCCCCATCTTGCAAACGCCTCCTTTTCCGGAATACACCAGTGGACATAGTGTAATCTCTAAAACCTCCGCTGTTCTACTCACCTCCTATTTTGGTGATAATTTCAAGTTTATTGATACCTCAGAGGTTTATTTCGGCTTACCAGAACGTGCATTTGACTCCTTTTTAATTGCATCCAATGAAGCTGCAATTTCAAGATTGTATGGAGGCATTCATTTCAGAGATGCCATAGAAGTAGGCATGAAACAAGGAGAGAATATTGCCCAATATATACTGGAACAAATCAAGACAAATCCAAATCGCCTAAGCAGTGATGTTGGAAAATAAATTATTCCTATTTAGTTTCTGATATTTTAAAATCATTCACTACAAGCTCAAAGCCTTTGCCTTTCGGAGATGCAGCCATAAAACCTATTCGCAATGAAGGTGCAGGTGGGAAATAAGCCTGTCTTAGCAACTGAAAATCCTTACCATCTAAGCTGTAACTGATCTCCACATAATCGTTTCCCCTTATTGCTTTGATATAAAAAGCGGATGGGCTATCATTTAGTGCTACTACAGACCAATCTGAACCATCTCTTGTAACGACTGCACTGGCATTTTGGATGCCATCTACATATTCGATACCGGCTTTGATCCAATTTTCATCATCCAATAAGATCATTAGACCGGCTTGATCATAAAGAGCCGTATAATTCCCGGTAAATTGAACCAGCAACTCAAAGTCTCCGGTTTGATCCGTATGTAAAAAATGACCGGAATTTTTGATAAATCCATAATGGGTTTTTCTCCAAAAATCTGTTTCTGCATCAGTCATCAAAGACAATATACCTTTTTCCTCAGACCATTGCTTTGGAGGATTCATCCAGTTGAAATCACGTCTTTTTATAGTAAGCATAGCTAATGAATTTCTAGTTAATATATAATTTAATGGATTTCTTGTAAATCTCCCTGTGACAATCCGTTAGATTTACATTGAATTAGCTAACATAAAAATTTAGGCGTTTTTCTGAAAATTTACCTCCACACAGTACCAGTGTCAGCCTTCCACTGTTTCAATACCCCTTTACCCTAGGACATCCTCAATGCAAACTTAAATCAGTGAAAGGTTCATTTATCCAAAGCTTTCCTTGATAAAAGTAAAAAAGGAAAACAAGAACAAATACTGCCCATTTTCCTTTTTATATATTATCCTATTTGTAAACCTCCTGGATCATCAAACTGAGAATTATCAATTCACATCGATAACCATCTTCCCTAAAGAAACCACAATCTTCAACAGTCTATCATTGATGCCTTTTCTGGCGTTGGCAAAGGAGTCTTTGTTATAACAATCGGTATAGTCACTTAGATGTAAAAAGAGTTTGCTTCCGCCTTCGGTTAGTTCCACACTGATCTTCAAACCACTGCTATAATCCAGCTGGACAATATCCATCTGCCTTAGTTCCGGCTCACTTTTTCTACCTGTAAGCTTATTAAAGAACAGCTGTTTTTTATAATCGGAAATACTAACCAACTCCTCATGCATGGCGTCTGAAGGAGGCTTTGTCCTGAATCTATCAAATATTTTCTTGTTTTCACCTTCTGAAGTAATATTGAAGGTTTTTTCTCCATACAGTTTATACCTGATTTGAAGGTCAACATGAAAATCAAAAAGGCTCTTTTCCTTGCCTTTCAATTCTTTCACCAATTCTTCAATCATTGAAATTTGAAGTTCAATGTTTTTATTTTTATCAAGATCCAGAATCACGTGATTTCTTTCATCGAAAGCCAAATAGGACTCAATAGGATCTTCTATTTCTAAAATCTTTTCTTTAAGGTCTTCATATCCGGCATGTGATTCTTTATATGCCCCATTATTTTTGGTTACAATTTTATCAATTTGCTGTGAAAGAACAATTCCCTTAATAACCAATTTTGTTTTTTCTTCATCCATGGAAGGAAAAGAGTTTCCGGCAAGAAAGGTATGGGTGAAAATTGCACCTTGCTGGTGGGCATTGAAAACCAAAAACCTTCCCTCCGCATTGGGGTAGCCAATAATGGTTCTGGATAAATCCGAATCAAAACCTATGACATAGTCATAATCCTGTCCTTTTATTTGATCCAAAGCCGGTAACAAAAACTTATAATTAAGGTTTTCTTCAGGGTTTTGTCCAGGAGTATAGAACATGGTTTCAATCTTTGTTTCTGAAACACACTTTAACCCTTTGGCAGTCTCTGGCAGATAAAGTAACCCTTTGGGCGTAATATTTACTTCTACAGGCTGGTCGTTTTCCATTTGTATACTTATTTCAATTTAGTAGGTGATACCTATTATGTATAAACTTTTGATTTGCTAGCCCGGAGGATTACCTTTCATCTCTAAAATCCCAGGCGGAAGGAATAAGTATCAAAATTATGTTTTAATAAACGACAATGCAAGTAAGCACCCTAAGGTTTCTTAAATTATCTTGTAATAACTGGTCTCTCCCCTACTATTTCGAGAATTTTTAAAAAATATCTTCAAATTATACAGAGTTAGGATGTACCTATTTGTTCTAAGCTATTCGGAATTGCCGACAATTCAGATCAAAATAACACCGACTTAATAAATCGTACATATTTAAAACCAAATAATGGAAAAAGCATTTGTAAAAAAGTGCAAACAAAGTCCAAGCAATAACTAAAGGGCCTCTTGCAACAGCCTATCATAAATAGGTAAGCATTCATTTAAAATGGGAAGCAACCGATCCGGGAAAGCAATATTCCTTTGGCGGTAAGGCTGAAAACCTGTAGAAAGATGTACATTTTTATACCAATATTTGGCCCAGACACCGTCTTCGGGGATAGGCCCCTTTGACCAACGAAGCATTTCCTGATCAAATGGAATATCAATAAAATTACACAGTTTACGCAATTGAGCTTCCGGATCCTTTAATACCTTCTTGGCATCTAAAACCACAAATGGAAGGTGCATAGATTTAAAATATTCCAGCAATTTTAATTGTATGGCATATCCTATATCACTCATTTTAGGTTCCTCAATCACCGCTGAGAAGGACAATAACATCTCTTTGGGATCTCGTGTTAGAATGACATTTACTCCAGATTCCATAAATCCCCAGTCAAGCCCTATGAGGTGGTGACTCATGTGCTTATAGAAGGTCACAGGCTTTTTACCCGGTCTCTTCATTTCATCAATTACTTTCTCCCCCTTGATTTCCATGCTCGAAAGGATATCATCGGCCCCGGGATGAAGTGGTTTCGCCGGAGAGCAACTAAGATAATGTGCATACAAAGGTTCATCAACAACGTTTGTATCTTGCCGCTGCGCAAAACTATACATCAAGGCTGTGGAAATATTTCTAGGTCCCGACCATAGAAACACTTTCTTGTCATTCGTATCCGACATAATTATTTTAACTCTTCAACAATCAATCCTTCATAAAATTGGCGCAAATTGGAGGTAACAGGGCCACAACTTCCATTACCGATGGGTTTCCCATCGATTTTAACCACAGGAGTAAGCCCTCCAAAGGTCCCTGTAACAAAAGCCTCATCCGCACCATACACATCAAATAGGGAGAAGTTTTTTTGTAGGCATTTAATCCCATGCTGAGCACAAACCTTAATCACATTACCTCTGGTGATACCATTCATACAGTACTCCCCTGTAGATGTCCAAACTTCTTCCCCTTTCACCATAAAAAAGTTGGTCGCATTACAAGTTGAAACAAAGCCATTGACATCCAACATCAAAGCCTCATCTGCCCCTGCCTCTATTGCCTGGATCAAAGCTTGTACTTCATGGAGTTTGCTATGACAATTTAATCTGGGATCTAGGTAATCCGGGGAACCTCTTCTAATAGTGCTGGTAAAAAGGCTTATTCCTAGGTTTTTACTTTCCTCCGCTGCTGCTTTAAACTCTGCTATAATTACAAGATTAGGTCCGGAAATAGTAAGTCTTGGATCTTGAGAAGGCGTCTTTTTAATTCCTCGGGTAAGCATGACACGGACATGGACATGGTCCCTCATCCCATTTATCTCAAGAGTTCGATGAACATTGGTTATCAACTCCTCTTTGGAGAATGGGATGTCAATCCCTATCACTTTGGCAGATTGCCAAAGCCTATTTAAGTGTTGATCAATAAATATAAGCTTTCCCTGATGCACCCTGAAAGCCTCCCATACGCCATCCCCTACCAAATAGCCGCTGTCAAAAACTGAAATCTTAGCCTCACTTCGATCATGAAACTTTCCATTGATTAAAATCTTGACAGTATCATTTCTGGCATCCTCCACTGCTTGATGTGTACCTTTTACCATAAGTTTTAATTAAATGTAGTACTGTAAGCCAAATAATCTTTCAAAAAAAATCTTAATCTATAGCTAATTTTTCAATGCTATTCAACTCAGGGTTTCCTCCTCTATTCCCACACCCGGCAGCCAAATATACGTTTTCACTTATAGTTACTGCAGGAAATCCATGCCTCCCTCTATTTAATTGATTCAATAATTTCCATCCTTTTTTTGGATGAAAATATTCAACTTCAGCATGTGCTTTTACTTGGGCATCAGACTCTCCTCCAATCACCAAAAAACCTTCTTTATAAGGGATGGTAGTACTTCCTGCTCTTTCAGTTGGTAGGGGATAATTTTCTAGCGTTGTCCATTTTTCAGTAGAAAAATCATACACATCCAATTCCGGATAAGTAAGTTCAAACCCATGTCCTTCTTTCGCAAAAGAACGCCTTCCTCCTACTGCATAAAGCTTGTTGTCAACTACTACAGCTTGAAAATGATCCCTAAGCCTTGGCATGGAAGGTAGTGTTTTCCAAACTCCGGTTTTCGGATCATATTCATCCACATAGTCTCTATTGTCTGCCCAATGTCCATCTTGCGCACCACCTAAGAGGTAAAATTTATCCTTGTAGACCACCAGGCCTGCAGCTCCCCTTCTTCTATCCGCTGGAATCTCGTGACTTTTGGTCCAAGAATCCTGCTCCGGATCATATATATAGACATTTTCTACAGGTTTTTCATGTGGATAACCACCTGTAAAAGCACCAATGACATATATTTTTCCTTTATAACTTACCGCCTGAAAATGATGCATTTCGAGTGGCGTGTTTTTAAGCTTTGTCCAGTTATTATTGGCCGGGTCATAAACCTCTACAGGCTTATCTCCCCTTCCTCCAATTAAATAAAATTTCCCATTTACAGCTGCGCCGGAACATTCATGCCGTTCAGTACAGGTATCTTTAGGCTTTAGTGTTTCCCAGGTTTGCGCTTGAACAAGCGTTCCTAAAAGAGCCAATGCGAATGTAAAAACTAACTTTACCATAATTGATTTTTCTGGTTTGACTAATAATTATCCATTTACAAGTATAATACCTAAAATTACAAATTTTAATGGCCTCATTGACATTCCTTGAAAATAAAACAAGTTAGAAAACTAAACCTAAAGGTGTAAGTAGAATTAAGAGTCCACCTGTTGATGAGTTCCGTACGGGATTTCCATATAGAATTGATATCCGGAAAGTTTTTCGGTTTTAAAAAATTATATCACCTATACCACCTACTAATACCAATCTTATATTTTGTTATAATAAAGGTTAACAGATGTTAATACACCTTAATTGCAAATTTTACCTCATACTTTCGAAGACCCCATTTCTTTAAAACCATGAGGAATATCCCATTCTTTTATTTGACTTCATTACTATTTACTTGGTTTCCGATGCTAGCTGAAACGGATCCAATAGAACCTTTCCTTCTCAAAGGAAGGTTGCTTGATGCCCATACCATGCAACCTATTGATAATGCCCATATATATTGGTCAAAGGCTCAGGCAGTAAGTGACCAAGAGGGGAAATTTTCTATTAGGGTAAAAGAAAAAACTTTGCTTAGCATCACTCATATAGGTTATACCAAGACAAATTATTTGATAAATGATAAAAATGAAAGCCCCATCACTGTTTTTCTTAATCCGGCGGCAGTGGTACTGGATAAAGTAACTGTTGGTGTGTTACCTGATGAACAAACCTTTAAACAACAGATTTTAGCGGCCAAAGCTCCTTTCCACAGGCAAGATCAAATGTTAAATGTAATAGACAATCTATTACGTGCTGAAATCGCTTCAAAACCAGCCACTTCGTTGCTGTTTTCAATTTCACCATAGCGGTGCTATGCTAAAATCTCCAAACAGTCT
>NZ_CAXBOC010000062.1:0-15717 GCF_963976465.1 uncultured Cyclobacterium sp.
TACTCTATGCTTTGGGACAAGGTCCCGTAAAAGGGTTTGCGATTGTATTGATGATAGGTATTGCTTCATCTTTCTTCTCAGCAGTATTTATCACAAGAGTGATTGTGTATTGGATGAGTAAAAAAGGTGAGAAGAGCAATATTTCTTTCGCTACACCATTTGCTAAAAACTTGTTTAGCGACATAAAAATTGACTTCTTAGGAAAACGTAAGGTAGCATATTTGATCTCAACAGGTATTATTGTCGTTGGGATGATTCTTGCCTTAACCTCAGGCATCAAATTTGGCGTTGACTTTACAGGTGGTAGGTACTATATAGTTGAATTTAGCGAATCAGTTCCTGCATCTGAATTAAAAGTTGGACTGGACAGTGAATTTGATGGTGCGGTAGAAGTCAAAACTTATGGGGCCAACAATGTCTTAAAAGTAACCACATCTTATTTGGTAAACGAAGACAATGATGAAGCCAACAGAGAAGTGGAAGACAAGGTTAGGAATGGTATAGCCACAGTAACCGGCTTTAGTTTTCTGGAAGATGCCACCAAGCTATCCGGAAATGATTTCTCAATCACAGGATCCAATAAAGTAGGAGCTACGGTAGCAGATGACATCAAAAATTCCTCATTAGAGGCGATGTTCTTCTCCCTTATAGCCATCTTCCTTTATATCCTATTGAGGTTTAGAAAATGGCAATTCTCGCTTGCTTCGATTATTGCATTGGTTCATGATACTTTTTTCGTCATTGCCGCTTTTGCGATCGCCAGTGCATTTGGTGCCACCTTCGAAATCGACCAAGTATTCATTGCCGCTGTATTGACAGTTATTGGTTATTCCATCAACGATACGGTAATTGTATTTGATAGGATCAGAGAGAATATTGCCAGCCGAGGCACAAGCAAAATTGTCCAGATGTTCAATGATGCAATCAACCAAACAATGGCCAGAACCCTAATTACCTCTGCAACTACCTTAATTGTAGTACTGGTCTTACTAATATTTGGTGGAGAAGTGCTTAGAGGATTCTCTTTCGCTTTGTTGATAGGTGTATTGGTAGGTACCTACTCTTCCATCTATATCGCAACTCCGGTAGTTGTGGATTTAATGAAAAAAGAAATCGAAAGTGAAAGTGAAGTTCCGGTAAAATAAGCCGAAAACGACACATTTTTTTATACAAAAGAGCCATTCTACTTTAAGAATGGCTCTTTTTCTTTATAAATGCAGATTAAATACCCTGAACAGGGTATTGATTGAAGTTTTAGTTATTGATACCTTGCAGACCTATCATGTTGTCATATGCAAATGTCATTCTATTCCATCGCGTTAATTCTTGGGATTTTATTTGCCACACTTTATTTGTTTTTGGGCTTTCATCCTAAAGAATATAGAAAGATTAACTTTCTGGTATTATTTATTCTGTTTACGGAGCTACTCTCTGTAATCATATGGTCCAATTCATCTAAAGGTGGGAGCGAAAATCTCTTGCTATACAATTTACTCTATGTATATGTAAGGCCTACAGCCATGTTGCTATTGTTTAGCCAGCTTCCCTTTAGTTGTCAACTTCAGAAAACAGTCTTTCCTACTATTTTTGGTTTCTTGATAACCGGTGGACTTATCAGCACCTTTCTCCAACCCCTAGGTGGGGCCATACAGTCTTATAGTTATTTACTCGGTCACGGATTAGTGCTGTCCTATAGTGTTATCTTCTTTAAAGACATATTGAAGCAAAGCAAGTTTAGAGACATCAATTTGCTGTCTTTGCCCTATTTTTGGATGGCCTCCTTGATTTTGTTTTCCTATGGAGAGAGGTACATATTCTTTATTTTAACCTATTATTATCCCTCCATAGGTGATTATAGTATGGGTCATGTTTTTATTTGGGTTCAATTCTTGGCGGGCATAATGTACTTATCATTAGGACTTTCCTTTTTTGCCCCCAGGGTTTTCAATAGATACTACACCTAATAAATGTCGGCTTTTGAAAATATAGTTTTTAATTTATAACCTTTAAATGTAAATTTAAACTTTAATCAAAAAACGCATTGTATGTCCTATCTATTCACTTCGGAATCTGTCTCCGAAGGTCATCCAGATAAAATATCTGATCAAATATCAGATGCAATTATTGATAATTTTCTGGCTTTCGATCCTAATGCTAAAGTAGCCTGTGAAACACTTGTTACCACAGGTCAGGTTATTCTGGCAGGAGAGGTCAATTCATCTACTTATTTGGATGTGCAAAAAATCGCCAGGGATGTCATCAACAGGGTGGGATACACTAAAAGTGAGTACATGTTTGATGGCAGCTCCTGTGGTGTTCTTTCCGCCATTCATGAGCAATCCCCTGACATAAACCAAGGTGTGGACAGGAGTGAACCTGAGGAGCAAGGCGCAGGAGACCAAGGAATGATGTTTGGCTATGCAACCAAAGAAACCAGCAATTTTATCCCATTAGGGCTTGATTTATCTCATAGGTTACTGAAAGAACTGGCTGAATTGAGAAGAGAAAATGACCAAATCACCTACCTACGTCCCGATTCTAAAGCTCAAGTGACTATTCAATACAGTGATGACAATACCCCGGAAAAAATTGTTGCCATTGTAGTATCCACGCAACATGACGAATTCGGCGAGGAGCAGGCAATGTTGGAAAAAATTAAAAAAGACATTGTTGAAATCTTGATCCCAAGGGTAAAAGCCCAACTACCGGAAACCATACAAAACCTCTTTAATGATGACATCCTTTATCATATCAACCCTACAGGTAAATTTGTTATTGGAGGTCCTCATGGAGATACCGGGTTAACCGGAAGAAAAATCATCGTTGATACTTACGGAGGTAAAGGAGCCCATGGTGGCGGTGCTTTCTCCGGAAAAGATCCTTCAAAAGTTGACCGATCTGCAGCTTATGCTACTCGACATATTGCCAAAAATTTGGTAGCCGCAGGCATTTCAGATGAAGTATTGGTGCAAGTTTCATATGCCATCGGCGTAGCCAAACCCATGGGACTGTATGTCAATACCTATGGAACAGCCAATGTAGGTTTGACTGATGGGGAAATTGCCAAAAAAATAGAGAAACTTTTCGACATGAGGCCTTATGCCATCGAAAATCGGCTAAAATTGAGAAACCCTATTTATGAAGAAACGGCAGCTTACGGGCATATGGGTAGAGAAAATGAAGTGGTAACAAAAACCTTTATCGCGCCCGACAAAGCTTCTATAACTTTAGATGTGGAACTATTTACTTGGGAAAAACTGGATTATATAGATCAGATTAAGAAAGAGTTTGGTCTTTAAACGAATATTTAATATTATTTTAAAAGGCAGCTTCAACGGCTGCCTTTTTTATTTAACCATACCTACCCAATAGTTGGCCCTAATTGCATTTAACCTCAAAGATGCAATCAACCTATTATAAGTTCTTTATGGCCAAAAACGAGATAAAGCAATGGCTGGAATATTGCTTAAACTACTCACATAAATAAATTAACCCTTTAATCAATTGAAATTTTGAAAATAATAAACTGTCCACAGGATCTTGCTAGCGACGCATCCTTATAAGGCATTTCCGGGAGATTAACTTATGCACACTAATTACGTAAATAATAAAGAGGGCTTATTCGGTAAATCTTTCAGTCAATGATTGCATAGCAAACGTTTGAAAGGGTTCAGGGGAAAGGTAATTCCATAGCCATTTGCCTCCGACCACGCTATGTAAGCCTAGGATATTTGCAGGCAGCCGTAGGTTTTTGTCTTATTGATTTATATCCAATGCTATGAAAAATAATGCACAAGTATTTCTAGAGAGTAGTCTCCACCTTTTTACCTATTACAAAAACTTAGGGGAGAAGGCGCTTCAACAAATCCCGGATGAAAAACTCTTTTGGCAATTCAATGAAGACAGCAACAGTGCTGCCACCATTGTAAAACATTTGTCAGGAAACATGTTATCCAGATGGTCTGATTTTATGAATTCAGACGGGGAGAAACCTTGGCGCAACCGAGATGCTGAATTTGAAAATGACCTGCATTCTCGAGAAGAGATAATGGAAGCCTGGGACCTCGGCTGGGACAGCCTTTTTCAAGCCTTGGAAAACTGTGGTGAAGATGACTTTGAAAAAAAAGTATATATCAGAAATCAATCCCATCATTTGATAGAAGCCATCAGCAGGCAACTTACCCATTATGCCACGCATATCGGGCAATTGATCTACCTTGCCAAGATGCTTCATCAGGGCAGCTGGAAAAGCTTCAGCATTCCAAAGGGAGCCTCTCGTTCATTCAATAAGGAGAAGTTTGATCAACCCAAAAACGATGGGAAGTTTACAAATGATTACTTAAAAGAAATAAAGAAGTAAACATGTCAATCAATAAAGAATACATCGACCAGCAGTATGAAGCCATTGCCCAAAAAGAGCTCAAAGCTTGGTTGGAAAAGCAACATCAAAGCCCTTCCATCCTCAACCGGATGACCAGCGGCACCCAAAGGTCTATCAATAAAATTATACCGGATAAAATTCATCAAGCCATCACTTACGCCATTGAAAAAATGGTAAAAGGGGTGCTCTTTGGCAACCAATTTATTGCCCCGAAACCCTTGCCCCAAGCTTCGCTTCGGTATAAGGAATTTAAGGCCAGAAAAAGCATTAAAACCTATACAAGAACGGCCTCTGTGGAGGGAGCCATTACAGGAGCCGGAGGTATATTGATGGGTTTCGCCGATCTCCCAGCCTTTTTGGCCATTAAAATGAAAATGCTATTCAATATAGCGGCAGCTTTTGGCCACGACACCAAAGACCTGAGAGAGAGATTGTTTGTACTTTATATTTTTAAGCTTAGCTTTTCTACGCAGAAAACGCGAAATGAAACCATAGGTATCCTTGAAAATTGGAACAGCTTCTCTCAAACTTTACCCGACAATTTGGATGACTTTGACTGGAGACAATTTCAACTGGAGTACCGAGATTTTATGGACCTTGCCAAACTGGCTCAAATGATACCGGTGATCGGTGCAGGAATAGGGGCAATTGCCAATTATAAACTGAGCCAGATGCTCGGGAAAAATGCCATCCTTGCTTACCGGCTTAGACACCTCCAAGAGGTAAAAGCAATCTCCGGAAATAACCCCGTCACCTAAAGCAAATTTGGGCTTACTTTTTTATTTAAGGTATATACGCTTTCCTTTTTTTGCACTTTCCTTGGCTGCATCTAAAATTTCTACCACCACCAAATTGTTTTCTAAAGAGGATAGATCTTTAGCAGTTACTTGAATTTCCCCTCTCACCACAGCTGCTAAATATGCAAAAGGGTCATTGTATGGATTGGTTCTTTTGGACAGGGTCTCTGCCTTTTCTTGTTTTTGTCCTTCAGATCTGCTCAACAAACTTGTACTGTTTTTAGCTACCATATACCCCGTCTTTCCATATACTTCCATGTCTTTTCTGCTAAAAGGCCAGTTCCAGGAAGCCTGTATTACCCCTTGGGCTTTGGGATATTCTAATAGAATGGTTGCTTCATCATCCACCTTGGGATAAATATCAGGTTTGATCTGTTTTAACTCAGCGGTAACCGATATGGGTTTTACCCCATCCATTAACCAAGTCATCAAATTGGCGCCATAGCATCCAAAATCAATGACAGCTCCCCCTCCATTCAAAACAGGATCTGTGAGCCAATCCAAAAATTCCTGATTGACACCAATCTCCATGGGTCCTTCATGCCCATCATTGACAATTACCCTTCTAACAGGACCTACTTCCTCTGCTTTCAGTCGCTTTTTTAGTTCATGGTTACTTGCATACCAGGTTGTTTCGTAATTGGTCAATAAATGGATCTGATATTTTCTGGCCAAATCTGCCATCTCTTTGGCATGTTCCATGCTGACCGCCAAAGGCTTCTCTACCATAACATGTATTCCTCGGGGAGCGCAAGCCTGCACTACCTCTAAATGCTCATAAATGGAACCAAATGCCGTGACAGCTTCAGGCTTAACAGCTGCAAAAAGTGACTCCATATCCGGATAAAGCAATTGCTTGTCTAAACCATGTTGAGACATCAAGCGATTGGCCAAATCTTTATTTGGTTCCACTATTCCTACAATCTCCACATCCCCCACATCTTCCCTGCCCAGTATCCAGTGAACATGGGAATGAGTAAGGCCCACCACCGCAATTTTCACAGCTGATTGTGCAAATAGACACTGAAAAGGTAGCAATATAAAAGCAGCAAAAAATATTAGTATTGATTTTTTCATGGTTTATTGTTTTTAATAGCGTCAATCAAATTATGGAAAAAACCATCTGAATTGCTTTTTCTTTTTCTTCTGGCTTTCTGTCGTCTTTTCTTATTTTGCTTTTTCCCCTTCACCAGGACCGATCTCACTGAGATCCCCACTTGTCCACTATACCAAGGTTGCCTACCAACAATATTGATATTGGGTTTATAATCTACAGAGAAATTTATCCCTAGCAAAGTAAGCTCTACACCACCAATAAAATCAACCCCTAGGGTTTTGTTGCCGTAGGTACGGATTATTTGCATGCTCTCGCTTACTTTCTGCCGACTTTCCTCTATTCCTACAGCAGCCCCAGCCCCGTAATAATAGTTTAGCCGCTTGGATAGTAGTGGCCGGTGTCTTTCCAATAGGGCATGGATGGTGGTATTGTACCCAAAATCTGACTGGACAATCCCTTCTAGGGTCAGTCCTTTTGTGAGTCGTTGCTGGACGGTAAAACCCAACATGCGTCCTTGATCATTATTTCCCAATCTCAATCCTGCGCTGGTGCCATAACTCTGTCCATAAGACCAAGAATAGCTTCCAATCAACATTAAACCTGTGAGTACAAGTGCTAAAGTGTATTTCAACATCACTATCAATTAAATATCAGGAACATCTACCAAAAAACCAGCCAGAACACGAAAATAAAACAGGAATTTTCTCGCTCTTAGCCATTTAGAATTAAATTAGGCAATGACAAAGCGCATATTTTAGGCTAATTTCTCTTTCTTTAAATCCTATTGTCTAAATAACGAGCCATTCAAACAATAAAACATTAAAACTCCTAAATTATTAATCAAAAGTGCTTGAATGAGAAGGATTTTCAGCCTTGCCTTGTGATAATGTTTTAATAAATAATTAAATTTAAGTTTAACAATGGAGCCTGAGTTATGAAATCAATTCTTTTATTTATTTGTTTTGCCATTTGTACCACGGTTTTTTCACAAGAACTGGAGGGTTCTTGGATTTTAACCCATCAAAATGGTGTTGCCATTACCGACCAAGAATTTATAAAAATATACCAGGATGGTTATTTTGCCTTTGGGGCAAAAGAAATAAAAGGAGACAAGTTTCTCTATGCCGGAGGAGGGGAATACGACTTGAATGGAAATGTTTACGAGGAACACCTCGACTTCCTAACCCTGGATCCAGATCAAATAGGGACTACCAATAAATACACATTGGACTTTGCCAATGATCGATTAGTCATTTCCACCAAGATAAAAGGGGAAGACCTGATCGAAATTTGGGAGAGGGTATCCCAGGAAAAAGACGAGCTGACAAGAAATTGGGTAATTACCGGAAGGAAACGTGGAGATAAGATAGTTGAAATGTCTCCGGGAGCGAGAAGAACCGTTAAGATTTTAAGTGGAGGGCGATTTCAGTGGATTGCCTTTAATTCTGAAACAAAAGCATTTAGTGGCACCGGTGGAGGTGAATATGAAGCCAAAGATGGGAAATACATTGAAAAAATCACATTCTTTTCCAAAGATGACAGTCGGGTTGGTGCTCAATTAGAGTTTGATTACAAGGTAATTGACGGAAAATGACACCACAGTGGCTTGAGTTAAGGGCGATCCCATATATGAAATTTGGTCACCTTATGAAGAGGCCTATAAAAAGGAAAACAACTAAGAACAAAAGCCAATCAGGCTTAAGCCAAGTGTAAAGAAGCATAAATTTCTCAACAAGCCAATAGGAGCTGTAATGGTAAAGCCATCAGATTTTGGGGTCAATTGGAACTTGTATTTTCAAGCCAAGCAAAAGGTAGGGTGCCATCTGACCATTTTTCAAAAAATCTGCTATAATCCGTACCAAATATCATTGAACCAAGAAGGATGTCAAGGTCGCCATCCCCATCCATATCTCCAGCATCCATAGCCATCCATCGTCCGTCTGCACTACCGGAAAAGGTGAAAGAATCAAAATTCAGGTCTCCTTTATTCTCAAGGTAAACAAAACTCTCCTCAGGACTTCTTTCATAATCCGGAAAAAAACTGATTGCCGCAATATCGACGTCCCCATCCTTATCAAAATCTGAAGGAATGGCTTTGTAGGCCCCATTAAGCGGATAAAAAAATGATTCTTTAAAATGGTTTGTTCCATCATTGATATAAACCCTGATCCCATGATAGGGCTTGAGTATTGGATCATAATCTGCATTATCTCCGGCAGTATAAATAATATCCTCTATCCCATCTCCATTAAAATCGTATAAATCAAAATAGCTAGATCCATATGTTGGAGGAAACCTTAATACCGGTTCCTCTGCAAAATTGCCATTTCCTTGATTATGGTATATAAAAATACCCTCATCTCCCTGGCCAAAAAGCGCGATGATATCTTTTAATCCATCGTTGTTCAAGTCACGGATATATGCTTTGGTAGCTCCCGGCTTATTCCTTAAAATAAACTTTTGAAAATTTCCAGTAGGACCTTGCTTCCACCAGCCCAGGCTTCCGGTATTTTTCCCGTATTCAGCAATGACCATATCTTCCAATCCATCCCCATCAAGATCTCCCATGTCCATATGTACGGGTCTTTGTAAATCTTTGGCCACAATTTTTGTTACCTCTCCGGCAGCATTTGGCAAGCGCATTACAAAACCCAGATCCATGTCTGTAGGGTTAAATGTACCGATTACCAAAGCATAGGAATACAGCTGCCCTTTATGCACCCATACTGTCCCTTCCGGGCTCGATGCTGTTTTCTGCACTTTAAATTGATTGTTCATGATGGAAAAGGAAGACCTACCTGCATCACTAATGTACCAGCGATCAGGGCCTATGATTTTCACCATTAAATGCATTGGGTTCTTTGTCTTATTGGGCGGGCGATTGAGTTTAAAGTTATTTAAGCCGGTTTTAATTTCTTTGACTTCAGTTTCCGGCAATTTGTCAGGAGCCTTCTCCAAATAATAAGCTTTGATTTTGTCAAAGATCAAAGTGTCTATTGTGGGAGACTTTGGGAAAACATTATTTCTTTCTACAATTACACCGGCTCGTCCTCCCTCCAAAAGATTTTCCCTGCTGCTGTCTGATTCATAGATACCAAAAAAATGACCCATTCGTGGGAGAATTGTTTTCCAGGTAGTTTTATTTAACTGACTGGGATCTGGGTACAAATGACATCCGGTACAATATGTTTTGGCAAGCATTTCTGCAGGCTTATCCAGAGGGTCTTGTAAAGCCTCCTTTTTCACTTCCTCCTTTGGGTTGGTAGGGTCCTCCTTTTGACTTTTTTTATCATTGGGATTACATGCTTGGCCTAAAATGATAAAACAAAGGGCAAGAAAGTACAGGGCTATCCTCATGAATGCAAAGGTTTGGATCTGATAGACAATGAATCGTCAAAGATAACCAAGGACTGTTAAAATCAAGCCATTAAATAAAAATCAATACCAAATACATTGGTAAAAACTACCTAAGTTCAATAATGAGATGAACTAATTGGCTTGTTTGTTTAGCTGCTCACCCGGCCTCAAACAATAAAGAATGGCTGTCTCAAGCTTTTCAAGATCAAAAGGCTTGATCAATACATAGTTCATTTGTGATGATTTCGTTTTGGCCATGTCGGAAAGGTCTGCGGTTACAGCCAACAAGGGAGTATTTTTTCGTAATTCGCCACATGCTCCGCTCCTTATTGCTTCTGCCGTTTGATAACCACTCAATACCGGCATTTGAAGATCCATGATAACTAAATCATAATAAGATTGCTTGATTAGTTCCAAAGCTTGCTTTCCGTCACTAGCCATATCAATTATAATGTGATCCCAATTTTTCAACATTGACTTCATTACCATTCTGATAATAGGATCATCGTCAACGATTAAAAATCGTTTGCCTTCAAACTCTAAACTAAAGTTATTGGATTTGCTGTTATTCATTGTTAAAAAGTAGGCTCGCTGAAAATAAAGACATAATATTAGAAAAATATTATTTATTTACCAAATATTTATTACAAACAGCGTATTAGTAGAATTAAAGTTCATTTTTTTGTTAAAATTATATTGAGCCGATTCTAAATCTAGATAATTACATCTTCGGAAATTAGGTTTCCTTATATAGAGAAATTCACACAGAACACTAATCTCTTAAATAAAATACGTTAAACTCGTAGAAATACGTAATTTTAATAGTTTAACTAATTTTTATTTTTTAAGTTTACATTATGGAACCACTAACAAACAATGAGGAGCAGGTCATGCGAATCATCTGGAAACTGCAAAAGGCATTGATAAGGGATGTATTGAATGAATTACCTGAGCCCAGGCCTCCTTACACCACATTGGCCTCAATCATCAAGCAATTGGAAAAAAAAGAATACCTAGATCACAAAACTTATGGAAATACACATGAATATTTTCCTTTGATAAGCAAAAAGACTTACCAACATAGCAGTTTTAATCAGATGGTAAAAAACTACTTCGATGGGTCTGCGAAAAATGTTTTGTCTTTTATGGTGAAAGAAGAAAAGCTAACTGAATGCGACATCCGGGAGCTGGAAAAAATTGTTGAAAATTATAAAAAGAAATCATCATGACAAGCCTTATCAATTACCTATGGGAAGGAGCTGTTTGTTTGACCATTCCTTGGTTGTTTTACAAGGCCGTCTTTGAAAAAAACACCTTCTTTGCATGCAACAGGGCTTATTTGCTGTGGGCAATAATCATGGCACTGGTTCTCCCTATTTTGGATTTTGAAGGTATAAACAGCATAAATTTGGCCAATGAAACTTACTTTTTTCAATTGCCAACTTTTGAATTTGACGGTTCAAATCAAGATGCAAATTTTTTCATGTCACTTTCCCTGAGCAGCATTTTGGTAGGCCTTTACTTTGTGGGAATGCTTTTTCCACTTACCAAATTTATAATAGGTATCCGCTCCTTAATACGCTCGTCAAAAAAAGCAAAAACCTCTCATAAGGGTAAATACACCCTATTGGAACATGCCTCTTTTGAGCCTTCTTCCTTTTTTCACTTGATCTTTTTGCCTCAAGGTTCACTTCAGTTAAGAAACAAAGTGGATTGGATAATAGATCATGAAGCAGCTCACGCTGATTTCAGACACAGCATAGACAAGTTACTGCTGCAATTGGTGAAAATTATCTTTTGGTTTTACCCCATTTATCTTTTGTACGAAACGGAATTAGAGGTGATCCATGAGTATCAGGTAGATAATAAAATGACCGCTAACTACCCGGTCGAAGAATACGCCTTGCTGCTAATTCATTTAGGAAGACCAAAAAGTGTAAATCAGTTGGCACATAATTTTAATAAATTTCAAATCAAAAAAAGATTAACCATGATGACACAACCCAAATCAAAAAGAATAACCAAAGGGCTTTATGCTTTGGCATTACCGTTATTTTTATGCCTCTTAGCATTGGTTTCATGTGAACAAAAGGATGAAATCGTGGAAGTAGAAATCCCGAAAGCTGAAACAATAACCGAACAAGCAATTCCAAATGAGATTTTTGAAATTGTTGAAGACATGCCGGTCCCTTATGAAGGTATGCAAGGATGGAACAAGTATTTAAGCCAAAATCTTAAATATCCTCAATCTGCCAGAGATCAAAAATTAGAAGGAACAGTTTACTTGCAATTTATAATAAACAAAGAAGGGAAATTAATTAACCCCACTGTAATAAAAAGTGTGGATCCGGATCTTGATGCAGAGGCACTAAGGGTAATAAAAAATTCACCCGATTGGACCCCGGGGAAACAAAAAGGAAAGGATGTAAATGTTAAAATAAATCTACCAATTCGGTTTAAGCTGAATTAATAATTCTTGGATTATTTGTGTTTGATTTTCCCGGTCGTGAGTAACAATTACCCGCGGCCGGGATTTTGGGTTTAAATGCCGTAAATGCTATTCTTTGATAAAATCAACCACTGCATGAATCACCTCCGGAGAACGTAACCGATGACCTAAACCGGTGGTCGTTATTAATTCCGATTGTGGCCAATGCTGATGAAGCAGCCGGGCATTACTAAAATCTGTCAACCCATCTTTTTGGTCATGAATAATAAGTCCGGGAATGGTCAAATTTTTAACCAAGTTAGGCAAGTTAACTTTGTTTAAATCTTCTTGAATAAAGGCTTCAAATTCAGCCGTAATATTTTTTATCGTGTGCAACTTAAGTCCCAATACTTGCTTGTAATACCCAATAAACTCTATGGCACTTCCCGGAGTTGACAAAGCGACAAGTTTCTTTACAGGTGGTAGCTTATACTTAGCAAAGGCATAAAAAAAAGAAAAGCTACCAATAGAATGGGTGACCACCGCCTCCACTTCTCCAACATCTTTTAATATTTGATTGATTAAAGCAGCATTTTCAGGTACCGTAAAGCGTCTACCTTGGCTTTGTCCATGTGCTGGTGCATCATAGGCCAATATTGTATAATCATTAGTTCCCAAAAGCACCTCAATGTATTCCTTCCATCTAAAGGAAAAGCTCTGCCAACCATGAATGAATAATATTTTCTTCGGTCCATTTCCCCATTGATATTGTCGAATCTTATTCCCTTTAAAAAGAATATTCGACTCCTTCGCGGTTCGAAGAAAGTCAATTTGTTTTTTACTTATTTTGGTACGAATCGGGGAGCAAAAATACTTGAAACCCAACTTTCCTCCTTGCTCTGGTGCAATACTATTCATGGTATTCAGAAAGAGTCCTGAAAACCTGTAGAAAAATCCACTTTTCATTTTAAAATTTAGAATTATTGGTGATCTGTTATTCGGGTTATATAAAAAGAATCGCTGTTACCCTCAAAACAAAAGTAAAATAAAATTCTTGATTTCTTAACAAAAACAAAAATTAAATCACGTATTTAAAAATAAACCAAATTATTAACTAATATTTTTTTACTTCGCCGGTACCAAATCCACAACTTTTATTCTTCTAATCAATGGTATACATAATAGGCTAATTACTATAGCGATATAACCAATGTACTCAAAATTCAAAAGTTTTCCATCTGTGCCTTCCACCAAAATAAGGCCTCCTATAAAAGAAGCTAAACCGGAACTTAATTGTTGAACAGCTGAATTGAAACTAAGAAAGCTTCCTCGGTTTTCAGCCTTGGCAGTACCGGTGATAAGCGCTGCAGCAGGGACCATACGACCATTAGAGGTAACAAAAAAGAGGGTTGATACGAGCAAGGCAAGTACAATTGGTGTGGCTCCTAAGTGCGTAATTATAGCAATTGGTATAACATTTAAACTCATAAAAATGGTAAAAATGGGGACTTTCCCATATTTGTCCGTTAGCCTACCTACCCACGGGGATGTAAAAACGGTAAAAAAACCACCGGCCATATAAATATAAGTCAATTGAATTTCTGAAAAACCTACATTGGCTACCATAAAAGGGCTTAGAAAAGGAATCACCATAAACTGCCCTAACATCATCATTACCGTTAAGGAAATGGCTCGCATTTGGTTGCCATTGTTGGTGACTCTCCGGATCACTTGAAGGGGATTTGGCTTTAAATTTCCTTCACTTTTAGGCACGGAGATAGAGGGAACGAATTTATAAATAAGCCCTAGTATTATCGTGGCAAGTAAAGCCAAAAAGAAAAATGGAGCGTGCCAATTGGACATGCTGGCAATAAAAAGACCAAAAGGAACGCCTACTACCGATGCCACTGAGAAAGCTGCCATTACCAAGCCCATTGCTCTACCTCTTCTTTGGTCAGGTATGGTATCTCCTATAATTGCAAAAATTAATGCTGAAGTTAAACCTCCAAATAGTCCGGAAAGAATTCTCGAAAATAACAAAAAAGGATAGTTGGGAGACAATGCACAAGCCAAAGTCCCTACCAAAAAGCCTAAAAACACCCACATCAGTATACTTCTCCGATCATATTTGTCTAGGATAAAAGCACCAAAAAAGCTACTTACCCCTGCACTTAAAGTGTAGGATGAAACCAATAAACCAAATTCTTGTGGAGATATATGAAATATTCGCATCAACTGAGGTCCCAATGGCATTAAAATCATAAAATCCACTATATGGGTAAAATTGATGGCCGCCAAGGTCCAAAGTAGAAGTTTCTCCTTTTGCATTTTATAGAAATTTATTTTCTTAAAACCTTTCTCCCTTACTTATAGTTCTTTGAATTATAGATATAAAACAAAAGATAGTGAAGCCTCACATTTGTGAATTAAATGGCAGGGAGCTAAAAACGGACAACTAAAACAAAATTACTTAGGGCAGACCAAGCCATAAAGTAAAATAATAGGCCTTATAATATTATATACAAAATTTGCGATTGATTAAAAATTGGTGTAAGGCACTTCCAATCCAATAAATCTACCTACCTTTACAAACTTTATCAACTCCTATATACAATTGCGTTTAAACTTATTGTTTTTGAATTCAAGTAATTCAGGTGAATTGATAGCCTGATTTTCTTGGTATTTAGATTATCTATTGAACATCCACGATGAATGGTTTTGGTGATACTCCATCAGGGTAACCTTTGCAGAATTCAAAGCGAATTTGTCAATTAATCAAGCCATTTCGGGTTATATCTCCCTCAATCTTAATTCTAGCAATTTAAAACCCAATATAATTATATAGGTTAATATCAGCCGGATAGGCAAAAATTTTAATTTGCACTACAACACATAATACGCGAGGTGCAAAGCACAGGCATACATTGCCGCATAAATGAAAAAGCATGACATTCGAACAATTAGATCTTATAACGCCAATCCTGAAGGCACTTCAGGAAAGAAATTACAAAGAACCAACAGCCATACAGGCCCAGGCCATCCCTAAAATACTGGCCAAGCGAGACATTCTGGGAAGTGCCCAAACAGGTACCGGAAAAACTGCGGCCTTCTCACTTCCTATCATTCAGTTACTTCACACAGAGAAAAACAATCATAAAGGTAAATTAGCCATCCAATCCTTGATAGTAACCCCAACCCGAGAATTGGCTATTCAAATTGATGAAAATATAGCCCATTATGGAAAATACACCAAGCTAAGACATGCTGTAATATTTGGGGGAGTCAAACAAGGGGCCCAAGTAAACGAACTTAGGCGAGGAGTGGATATCTTGGTGGCAACTCCGGGCAGATTACTAGACCTTATCAATCAGGGATTTATAAAATTGGATCAAATCAAAATCTTTGTCCTTGATGAGGCAGATCGTATGCTGGACATGGGCTTTATTAATGACATCAAAAAGCTACTGAAATTATTGCCAAGAAAACGCCAATCCTTGTTTTTCTCAGCTACTATGCCGGACAATATTGTTTCTTTGGCAGGAAAAATTCTTACGGACCCGATTAAAATCGAAGTTAACCCGGTTTCTTCTGCCGCAGAAACAGTCAAACAAAAGGTTTATTACACCAATAAAAGCTCAAAGAAGGACTTGCTTTTCCATATTTTGGAAAACAAAGAAATCGACCAGGTTTTGCTTTT
>NZ_CAXBOC010000063.1:0-15707 GCF_963976465.1 uncultured Cyclobacterium sp.
GGCTGAAAATATTTTTTGGATACCCGGATTCCTTGGGTCTTCCCCTTTAATAAATTCTTCTTTATTATTAATAAATCGATGAATAGGTACGAGGTCGAGTCGGCCAAGTTTTACCTTTCCAAATGGAGCGTAATAGCTAAGTATTTTTCCTTCCTTATCCAGCAAATAAACTTCAACAGAAGGATTTAAAACCATCACATTGTGAAACAAGTCCTCTACCTCCTTCTCATTGATTGAACCATTGATAAATGGTTGTGTGAACTTGGCTACTCTTTCAGCAAGCGATCGATTTAGCTTTTGTGAAGTTTCTTGGGAGTAAATCAAAGACGAATTATGGGTAGTGTAAATAAATACACCTGAAATAATAAGTAGAATGATTGAAAAAAATAGGGACAAGCGCCAAAATAGGCTGTTTGAAATTTTTTTCATAAAGCTTATAATTCATCATTGAACTTGTAGCCTACTCCCCAAGAGGTCAAAATGAATTTGGGTTTATTGGGTGTATGCTCGATTTTAGCACGCAGGCGGTTAATATGTGAATTTACAGTATGGTCGTAGCCATTGTACTCATACCCCCAAATAATGTTAAGTAGCTTTTCCCTCGAATAAGTTACCCCTTTGTTTTTTGCTAAAAAGTAAAGGAGTTCAAATTCTTTTTTTGTTAGATCTATAGGGCTATCATTAAGGGTAACCTTGCGCTTAAAGATGTTAATTACCAACTCCTCAAATTGAAAAATATCTTCCTCATTTTCAATAATAGAAATAGAGCTTCGGCGAATAATTGCTTTAATCCTAGCAATAAACTCTCTGATGCTAAAAGGTTTGCTTATATAATCATCTGCTCCGGATTCCAGGCCCAGAACTTTGTCAATTTCTTCAGTTTTAGCAGTGAGCATTACAATAGGAGTTTGTACTTTCTCCCTTCTTAATTTGTGACAAATATCCAATCCATCTCCATCCGGAAGCATCAAGTCCAACAGGATGAGCAGATACTGGTTTTCAAGCGAACGTTTCATGCCTTCAGTAAAGTTATTGACACAATCAACCTCATACCCTAAATTGCTAAGGTGCAAGGCTACCAATTCAGCAATATCCTTATCGTCCTCGATTAGCAGTATCTTTTTCTCGCTCATAATACAATATTGAAAAAAAAATATCACAAAAGTCTCACAATCAAATATAATCTAGTGCTATGATAAAAATGAAGGAGGTGAATTTAAATAACTTTTCCAAAGCTTTTAATTGGTGAAATCACTTTAGTCCGGGTTTTTCTAATGCCCTTTTTGATTAACCTTTTTCTGTTTGAGATAGGTTTAAATTTACCCTCCTTCCCGATTGGATTATTATTTTAATGATTTCTTTTATGTCCTTTTGTGATGTTCTAAAATTCACAATGCAAGCCCTCAAACAATATTTTTTGTTAACAATGGCATTGGATATGAAAACTTCTCCTCCGGCTTGTAATTCATTCAAAAGGGCTTCATTCAGGGCATTCAGATAATCGTTGCCTTTGCTATTGTTAAGAGGGACATACCTAAAGGTAGTAATGCTTAAGTTCTGTGATACAGCTTCCAATTCAGGATGTTTTTCAGCAAGGCCAAATAACATTTGGGAGAGTTCAATGTCTTCATTAATCAATTTTTCATAACCACTTCTACCGACTTGCTGCAAGGCAAGCCAAACTTTTAGCGCCCTAAAACCACGAGAGTTTTGAAGGCCGTATTCATAGAAGTTTTGCGTTTTTTCGTCTTCACCATTGCTGAAGTTATAGTATTCAGGATGTGAGCTAAAAGTGTCAATTAAATGCTGTGGATTCTTCACCAATGTACATCCAGCCTCAAGCGGGCTATACAGCCATTTGTGTGGATCTAAGGCAATAGAGTCGGCTTCTTTGATTCCTTCAAATAGATAGTTGAACTTTGGAACAACTGCGGCAGGCACTCCATAAGCGCCATCAATATGGAACCACAAGTCATGTTTTTTACAAACAACAGCTATAGCATCCAAATTATCAACCATCCCGGTGCTTACATCACCTGCTGTGCCAATTACCATTATTGGTTTACAATCATTTTTTAAATCCGCTGCGATGGTGTCTTCTAAAACTTTAGTGTCCATCTTATTGGAAGTATCCGTTTGAATCCACCTTACTGCTTTAGTGCCCAGCCCAAATAACACGGCTGCTTTTTCAACCCAGGTATGTGTTGTGGTAGAACAGTAAACGGTTAATTTTTTGGAACAACTGGCAATACCCTCTTCTTTGATTGTAGTTGGTGCCTTTGCTGTTCTTGCGGCCAGGAATGCAGTGAAATTCGCCATATTGCCACCACTGACCAATAGGCCACCATAGTTTGGTGAAAGACCAATAAATTCAGCCAGCCAAGTAATGGTTTGTTTTTCAATCTCAGTAGTGATAGGGCTTAAAATATGCGCGCCAACATTTGGATTAACTGAGGCCGCTAGTAAATCAGCTAAAGCACCAATTGGAGCAGCAGATGAAGTAATGTATCCGAAAAATTTAGGATGCCCATTAAGTAAAGAATTGTTAAATAATAATTCAGTTGTTTTAGAAATTAATTCGGCTGCAGGTTTACCAGCCTTGGGTAATTGGGAGGGTCCCAATAAGTTTTGTAGTTGGGCAGGGCTTTCATTAGAGGTGACAGGTTTTTGATCGATTGAATCAATGAAATCAGAAATATCATCAATTAATTGATGTCCAATTTTCCGAAATTCTTCTTTACTGATCTCTATAGATGATTTTCTTGTATTTTCCAATGTGATTTTATTTTTCCGTTCCTCCAACACCATCAATTTACTGTGATTAACTGGTAAAGAGGACTTAGGCTTTCCATGTATGCGATTGCCTTACACAAGCGCTACGCAGTATAAAGGTCTATTTAGGGTTTAATTGATTTGTTTCACTATTATTTTTGATATCAAAACCTGACCATCTTCTTCGGGATGAATGCCATCTTTGGCTAAGGAAGCCCACTGAGGAGCCAAGGTCGTAAAGATATCAATGTAAGCACAATCATTTATCTCAGCAACATTTTTAAACTTAGGGACTAACGCTTTCACCCTTTCGGAAGAGCCATGGTATTTTTCTTTCATCAAATGATCTTCACCACATGGGGGTGGGGAAATCACAAAAATCTGAGGTTTGTATTTAAGGTACACCGTGTGGGATTTTATTTGCTTAAGCAGCTTTTCCATATTTTCAGGAACCTCGTTTTTTCTTGGTTCAAACACTGCTTTGCAGTCATTTGTGCCAAGCATGATGAGCACCTTGTCCAGCCCATGTAAGGTTTTGTCTGCCTCATTCATGTACCGATCCACATTAAGTAATGTATTGAGCTTTTCTTGACCATTGTTATTGAAACCTATGGTGTTTCCCGAAATGCTGGTGTTGTAGATAAAGTCATCAAATTTGACTTTACTTAACTGGTTCACCCATCCATTTTCTATGGCGCCGTTGGAATCTCCAATGGTCAAAATTTTGTCCGTTTCTATTTGATCCAACGCCACTGTGGTAAGACATTCATGGGTACCTTCAAAAATGGTGAGTTTTACCAAATCCTTATAAGTCTTCTGATAATGAATTAATCGGTCGGCAATGCTGTCTTTACTGGCTGCAACAAAATTCCTAGAGGCAAGCATCTCTTTGATGTCCTCTTGGGGGATTAACTCTTTTTTCTCCAGTGAGTCAAAATCAGCAACTACCTTATTATAGAAATCCAAGGATTGTGTAATTGGTACAGAACCCGTGTACCCATCATGGATTCCCGCATAGATATAAAGTTTGCTGTTTTGGCGTTTTTCTATCGGCGTTTGCATATGAATGGGAGAGCGTTTTATAGCTTCCTCTTCATCTAAAAAATAATTATCTTTGTCAACGCCAGCTTTCACTGTTGCCATGGCGATGTCTAAGGAATATTTGTTTCCTCTTCCTTCAGACTCATAATACCACTTATTAATATCCGAGATGGGCACCCATGCTGAAAAGGTCTTTACTGGATAATTGGTCTTCATATAAGTGAGTAAAGTAGCATGTCCACCTCCACTCGTTCCTACCACGTGGATATCATTAGGGTCCGCTTTGCCGTTCTCTATGGCGTAGGCTATGGCATCTTCAATGTCTTGAATTACAAAATCACTTCCTAGGGCTTCAAAGGTTTTGTTGGCACCCCTGAAATCAGGATGGATGTAATTGTAGTCTCTCTTGAGAATTTCTTTTACAAGTTCATCTTCTTGTTCATAATTGCCGCTCCAAGTGTGTAGACTTACAATTAATGGTCGGTTTGGCTGTGTAGCAGCATAATAATAGGCGGGTTGTTTTTCTCCATCCAAAGTGGAGGTAATCATTACTTTTTTACAGGCTTCAGGCCATTTTTCTATTTGAGTATTGTCCCAAGCAGGGTCTTTTTGTGCAAAGGTATTCGTGAAAATTAGAATAAGAATTGATAGAATGCTGAATTTCATTGAGGTCTGATATTTACACGATTCAATATTGACTATTGCGCCCTGAGATTTTGTGCTGATATTAACAAAGTTTTTCATCCGTCAAAGAGCTCATATCGGCTTTTTACGAACCAAAATTTAATTTAAGAATTTTGCGTCAATATTTAGTCCAATGATTTTGGGTTTTAATAAAAGTAGAGGGGTTTCAATTAAACACTCCATTTTTTATTCAGTATTAGAAGAGATCAAAGGATATGGTTTTGTGGCTTGATTTGTTGTGTATGAGGGCAGGGATGGAGAGGGGTTACTGTTGAATATTTTTCGTCTGTATTTGTAATCAAGGGATTTAAACGATTTTGAAACACCATGCTATCAATCAGCCTTTATTCAAGGAGTTTTAAATTCAAAGACTTTGTTGCCTAAGGAATATGTCTTGCCACGAATTTCGAGGGTCAGGTACTGGTTGGTCTCAGAATAAGAGATTCTGGGTTTAAATACTATCTTATCGTTTCCGGCATATTCAACGGTGACATTGGTCCAATGAATGCTTTCCAGAATAGCATTGCTGGTGACAATTTTCAGATTAGCGTCTTTTAAATAGTTGCCGTGTATTTCGACTCTGCCCCCATAATCTATTAATTGAATATCTCTTACTTCGAATTCAGCATCCTGGAAGGGGATATTTACATTCATTGAAATTGTTTTATCCAAAACCTGAAGGGTGACATCAAAGTAGTCCGGACCATTTTCGCTGGTATTGAACTCGTAAAATTCAGGAACAATAAATTTGAATGAATTTTCCTCAATATTAATAACTTGGGCTTCTTGGTTTTGAAAATTCACTGCATACTTATCGGTGAGTTTACTTAGCTTACTGCCCCAAACAGTGATGGTGTCTCCATAAAAAATGGGTGTTTTATATTCAAACTTTTCAAAAATAAAACCCGGCGCCCCCTGACTTACAAATCCAATGGGTTTTGAATATACCCTTTCAGTGGTGGTTTGTATGAATGCAACCACGGCATAGTTTACTCCATTGATTAAAGATTGTTCGACTTTCATCGAAAACTGATCTCCCGGTTTGCCTACCTGCGAAATAACCTCGGAATTTTCCATAATAGGATAGTCATTTAGGCTATAAAGGAAGCCGTATTCAATAATCTCCTCGCTACCAAAATCGTAGATATTGCAAGCAAATCCTACCCCCGTTTCATCAATACTTTGAATGTAGGTAGCAATAAATCTGGGGTTCGTCCTTGGTGACAATTCTTCTTGTTCACAGCCAGTAATTGAGAAAATGGCCGATAATGCGATAATAAATAAATGTCTTTTCATAACCTAAAACCTATCATATAAGAGGCAACAAGGGAATTGTAGTAAGATTGACGACTGCTTAAATCTATCGTGTATCCTTTTGAAACATGCTCCAGTTGAAATTCTGAAACTATGCCGAATCGATTTTTGTACAAGAAGTTGACGCCTAGTTTTATTGCTGGTGAAAATTTTGAAGATGAGTAAGAGAATACAGATTCTTCAGAAAGCCGTACTGTAACAGGTTCATAGGTGATTTTATGGTCAACAATACTAAATTTACTTTTTAATGTATTGGAGCGTATGACTGCTCCAGCACCAATGTAGAATTCATTATTTCGGGTCCGAAATGTTAAATAATTGATAAAGATGGGGATAATTATTGTTGAACTAGAAAACTCCTCTGTAGCAGAATATCGCTGATTTGGTTTAAACAATTCCATATTAATCACATTATCACCTTTGGTAAAACCTATGCCCGAGTCAAAAGCAAAACGTGGCAATCGCCTCCAGTGATCCAGCTTAACTCCAAGGCTTATAAATGGGCTATAGTTGGTGTTGAAAACATGAGGGATTTCATCGAAGGAATCTTTTGTTAAATAGGATTGGCTATACTGTACGCCTGCTCCAGGGACAAGTGAGGCTCTTACAAAAGGAAGATTTTTGACATTCAATTGATAGGGTTTTTTCTCACAAGCATAGTAGGCCTCAAACGTAGATATTAGCTCTTTCTCTGATAAATTAGTTTTGGAAATTTTTTCCTGCAATTCATTTCCGCAGGGACCGTAAAGAATATAGCTTAAGCGCCCCATATACTCCCGGTCTTTTGTCCTCACTAATTTTCCATCGACATCCTTGGACTCAGAAACGACATATAATTCTAAGAAATGCGCCTCATTTTCTATAAAATAACGGTTCCGATAACTTAATAGGCTGACATTTCCTTGCAAAACTATTTGAAAAAAGACTGTTCCTTCCTTTTCTTTATTAGGCATGGGCCTGCTCTTAAACCTTCTGCCATTCTCCAATCCGAATTCTTGAATTTCTTCAGGATAATAATTGGTTTTAACTCCTTCAGTATTTATAAAAGGGATAGATTTGGTATGATTAAAATCAAAGGATTTTTTGATGGTACCGTAAATTTTGTGACCCTCTTTATTGATGATGTAATCTTGATTTACCTCTTGGCTATAAGCAAGAGGGGAAAAGGCAAACATACATAAAATAGCTGTTGCCAGTAACTTTGTGAAACTCATATTTAATAAAAAGTTATTTTTTAAACTTCAAAAATCCTGCTAAAATGATTGTTAATGTGCTGTAAATGAATGGGATATTGAATTAAAAATCGAAAAATCTCTCTTTAACTATCGTATGTATATGTCTTTTTATAAAAATTTTTCTTTACAAACATAAAGAAAAAGAGCTAAAAAAAAATAAATGCATTAAGTTTTAAACTAAAAAATATTTTGTGATTTTTCTTTTTAATCACAAACCGAATTAATTTACTCCAATGAATTTAACACGTATGAAAAGCAGCTTATTGTTTTTTAAGAAATGAGTTGACCAAATATGTTCTCAGGGCTTTTTATTTAAACACCAGTTTCCCAAAAACAGCTGGTTTATGAAAGCTCTTACCGGTAGGGGACCAAGCATAAGATGCAAATTCTTGGCCTTGGTTTTTATCCAGTCGATAAAAATTAAGCCTAATTTCAGTCTCAGGGCTTACTTTTTCAGTAGTTGCATTGGCTAAATCTTCAAAGGGAATGGCCATTTCTACGGTCCAGCTGATGTCTTTGTCATCCCGCTTATTAAGCGTTCCCTGTACAGTTACACCTGTTTTTAGGCCCGGTAAATTGAATTTAGCTGTAGCGGGAACATCAATATTTTCTGGATCCACAATATAGCTGTCAAATATAATGTTGGCAGGGGAGACTTCGATTTCTACATAGGTTTCGGGGTTATCATCCACATCAATAAATACTTCCACTACCTCTTCTTTCCACAAATATTCATCACGTTGTGTGAAATCAGCCCATATATCCGGATCATTGCATTTAAATAGAAAATACAAATTGGTGTCATCATAACATGCCTTGACATGGGTTTGTAGCGCTGATTCCTGAACTTCCTTTCCAGTACGATTATTCTTCAGGGTTATAGGTTTGGCTTGCTTCCAAATGGGTTCATTGGCTTTACCATCCATAACCATAGCATTGGAAGTGAACGAAGCTTCAATTATTAGGTCCGCTGGTTTTTCTGTGCATTGAATGAACAGTCCTAAAATACCAAAGAAGAGATAGTTCTTAAATTCCATTTTTTAACGAATGATTTTATTCTATACTATTCATAATTGCTCCATAAAAAGTCCTTGCGCCGGCAGATTGATCCAGCGCTTCATGGTATAGGTTTTTGTAATTTCCTTGTCCCCGCTACTAACTGTAAATTCTTCATTGATGGGAATGAATTCATTTCCATGTTCCAGACTGATCCGCCAAGTACCTGGTGGAAGTGTAATGCTAAAGTCACCGGAAACTTGGTAGGCTACAGGCTCTCCCCAGTGAGGAATTGAAGGAAAGTTTTGATAAACAAAACTCCGGTCATCATTGTCCCCAATGCCATTCATTTTACGAATGGGGCCTATCCAATTTTTCTCGCTTTCAAATGCGATACCTTTATAGAAATCCTTAACACGAGAAACCGAATCGGGGATAGCCGCTTCTGGGGGGATACGTACCAATCCATCGTCGACGCTGGTAATGCAAGCCATTACCGGCGTTATCTCTCCAGATGCTTCCTCTACAATTCGGATGTTAATCTTCTGCCCTTCATTTGATGCATTGCATCCTACTAAGTAGAGTGCTGAGAGGATTAGTATAAAGCTATTTCTCATGAATTATATCTCTAGTTTAACTTATTCATCTTTAAGGTAATAAGTATCTGGATCATAACAAACAGAGAATTTGAGCTAAGGTGTAAATTAATGATCTCCCAAACCCCAGCTATTTAAAAAATACAGCCTTGTTCTTTAGTACAAACGCTGTATTTTGTGTTTTAAATAATCAATATGGAGATGGCAATTCTAAGCCCTCATTTATACTACTAATAGCGAATATGAAAAAACAATTACAACAAAATATGGCACATTCTGATTGAAGAACCTGAAGAATAAGTCTCTGAAATGCTTACTCTTTTAGCATTTTACCATCTTTTGTGACATAGAAAAATGAGCCATCCATTACTACCTCCGCAACATTATTAAGAAAATCCCCTGCGCTATCAAATTGAGGTTTAAAAATATAATTTCCTTTTGTATCAATATACCCTTTTTTACCATTTATTTTAACAGCTGCTAATCCATCTGAAAATGGATGCGCATCGTCAAATTGATACCCTATAACCAGGTCATTTAGGTTATTAATGTAACCCCATTTATTGTCTTTCTTTACTGGGGCCAATCCTGAGTTAAAGTGGTAAACTAGGTCATATTCATGCGGTATAATATTCTCTTTGGTTTTTAAGTCATAAAATCCGTACTTGGAATTTTTCACCTTTTGAAATAGACCTTCACTTGGTAATCCATATCGATTAGCAGTTAAATAATCATGCGTATTTCCTAAAGTGTCTATTATGTAAGCATTATATATGGACAAGGATACGAGGGAAAAACCATTTTCATTAAAACTACTTGCAGAGGCAAATTTGAAGTCAAACTTTAGCTTACCATTTTTATCAATAAATCGGTAGGTGGAGTCCATTACAACTGGAGCAAGTCCGTGACTAAAATTTAGTGCGTAATTATAAATAAAAGGGATTTTTGTTTCCCCCATTAAATCGATAAATCCCCACTTTCCATTTTTGTTGCAAACTGGAACAAGGCCTTCATTTGTTTCACCTAAATCAATATACTGAAATTTAGTTATCAGATTTCCTTTTTTATTGATAAAAGCCCATAATCCATTTCGCTCAACTGCGGCTATCCCTTCATCGAATGGATGTACATAAGAAAATTTGGGTTTAACAATAACTTTGGAATTTTGATCTACAAATCCCCACCCTTGACCAGAAATCAAATAGGGATAAAGTTTTTGTGAATAAGATTTTGCTGGTAATATTACCAGAATTAAAATAAATAAAAAAAGCTTATGCATATGTTTACTATTATAGGGGCTAACCTTTCTCCTCATTTGCTAAAGAAAAAATCTAAAGAAAAGTACCTGTACTCATATTCCCACATGAGCTGTATTGCAAATTTAGTGGGTTTTCACTAGGGTTAAAAATAATTGTTAAAAATGAAATCCTCAGTTCTTAATTAATAGGTAGCTTAAAGAAATTTTATTAGTCTCAAATTAGGCAAAGGGGCGAACTGCCCCTTTACCAATTCATTAATTTTTCTATATCTCAACCTTAGTTCCCATGATTTTCAAGAATTCTCTAATAAAACTTGGGTGACCCGGCCAAGCAGGGGAGGTAACAAGGTTGCCATCCACATAGGCTTGGTCGGCAGGGATATCTTGGAATTCTCCACCTGCTAAGGTTACTTCAGGGCCAACAGCAGGATAAGCGGTTAATTTTCTACCTTTAATTACGCCAGCTGTAGTCAAGATTTGGATGCCATGGCAGATGGCGGCAACAGGTTTGTCGGCTTCGAAAAAGTGTTTGACCATTTCAATCAATTTCTCATTCAGTCTCAAATATTCCGGTGCCCTTCCCCCGGCAATTACCAATCCATCGTAGTCACTTACATTTACCTCATCAAAGCTGTAATTGAGGACGAAATTATGGCCCGGTTTTTCAGTGTATGTTTGGTCTCCTTCAAAATCATGGATGGCAGTTTTTACAATGTCTCCTTTTTTCTTGTCCGGGCACACCGTATGAACAGTGTAACCAACCATCTCAAGCATTTGGAATGGAACCATGGTTTCATAGTCCTCTGTAAAGTCTCCTGTTAAGAATAATACCTTCTTCATTTTTTAGCGTTTTTATTTGAAAATTTACCTTTACTAATTGCTGTGAATGATGTCGTAATTCTAATAAATAACCAATTTAGTAAATATTGACGGAATAGAAAATCGATCCGTATTAGGAAAATGTCAAGCTTTAACCCTACCAAGTAAACAGTTAATAATTATCAATCAGCCGAATATTATTTTTAATAAAATGCTTCCTGAAATCCATTTTTTAACCGAAAATGCCGGTTAACGGGATGGGATTTTACCCGAAATAAGCCTTTAATTATTTGCTGAAACCGATTTAAAATTGTGCTATAACTTGTTGAGTTCCTCTATGGCACTGCTCATGTTAATGGCTTTACCAAGAACAGGTTTGAAACTGTCTTTCCTTTCAGCCATTATCTTTGGAACGGTTTTCATGGTGTAGTCGGTGAGCTTTAATCCGGATTTGACTTCCGACCAAAGCAATGGCATGGATACCGGAGCATCCTTCTTGGGCCTTAAACTGTAAGGAGCAACAATGGTTTGTCCTTTGCGATTTTGTAGGTAATCCAGGTATATTTTTGCCCCCCTTTTTTTAAGCGACCGTTCCATGGTAGTTATTTGGGGAAGTTTTTCCCGAACGTAGTAGCAAAGCAACTTGGTGAAATTTCGGGCTTCTTCATAGCTGTATTTCCCTCCCATAGGAAGGTAAATGTGCAAACCTGATGAGCCGGAAGTCTTACAATACCCCTCAATTTTTGCCTGTTTTAGTACCTCTTTGGCAACCAAGGCGGTTTCTATGACCTGTTCAAAGGTGTTTTTATCAGAAGGGTCTAAGTCGATGATAGCATAGTCAGGGTAGTCTATTTGATAGATAGTAGAATGCCAGGGATGTAGCTCAATGCATCCCAAATTGTTTAAATATAGCAAGGTGGCTTTTTGCTGGCATATTAGATATTTGATTACTTTGTTAGAAGAGGATGAATGGATGCTGTGGGTGTCTATCCAGTCAGGTAAATGTTCATGGTCTTTTTGATAAAAAGATTCACCTTGAATGCCGTTGGGGTGCCTGTGCAAACTTTCAGGGCGATCCATAAGGTAGGGTAAAATCAAGTCCGACATTTGGATATAGTAGTCTAACATGTCGTATTTGGTATAATCGGATACCGGCCAATAAGTTTTTTCGGGATGGGTGATGTGTACCATAACATCTTCCACTTTCAATGCAAACTCCTCCTCAACTGTCTTTTTTTGAGTGCTTACTTTTTCAAATGGAGTAGGGCTTTGTTCAATATTTAAATTTTTGTCTTCCCTTAACCTTAAGAAAACGGGATGGCGCATTACTTTTGAGGAAGTCCATTCAGAAAATTTAACTTCACAAATCAGCTTAGGGATCATCCACACCGCTTCACGTCCTTTCAGGTGCTTGCGTATATCGAATACAGGCTTTTCAGTTTTGAGAACTTCAAACTTATAATACATTTCATTCAACTGGTCTTCTGAAAAACCTGAACCGCAAGTCCCTACATAGGTCAGTTGACCATCTTCAATCATTCCTAGTATTAATGCACCAAACTTTCGAGACTTTTTCTCTGAAATTGTATAACCGCAAATAATGGTTTCTGTATTTTCAATCTTGGTCACCAAAATGTTCTATATCTGGCTTTCGCTTTAACTTTAGCCAATTGGGAGAGCGAAGGTTTAAGTCGTAAGTTGAATTGGCTTTTTTAGCGATTACTCCTTCCATACCCATTTCTATGGCTCGTTCGTATACCGTTATCCCCATGGTTTCGATATGGTCACAATAGCGCAAATGAAAGGTTTCCGGAATCAATTCTTTCAGCAAGTGCTTTCGGTCTAGAAGCGGAAGTTCCAAGATATCGTGATCGTTTAGATGCAGCAGATCGAATACATAATATACCAATCTTCCTTTGGTTGTCTCTTCATTGTAATTTTGAAGGGCATTAAATTGGGGAAGCCCTTCATCGTCTTGGACCACTATTTCACCGTCAAGAATTGCAGTATGCTCAATTCTATTGAGCGCTATATGAATAGGATAAAATTTTTCATTGAGGGAAATTCCATTGCGGGAATAGAGTTCCACCTTACCATTACTGATATTGGCCAATGCCCGATAGCCATCATATTTTAGTTCGTATATCCAGTCCTTGTCATTAAAAATTGTAGTGCCGGGTGAGGCTAGCATGGGTTTTACCAGCGATCTTAAATCCAGCTGTTTTGCACTTTCACTTTGCTCCAATGAAAAAGCCTCAACATTAAAATCTTCAGCATCGTAATCCAGGTCAGTAGCAAATGCATCGTCGTGCTTTATAAGCAACCATTGCTCTTTTTTGTTCATAGCGGAAGAACGCACCAGGGTAAAGCTTCCCTTAAGTTTCCTGCCGTGAAAAATGATTTTCAGCTTCCCCTTCTTATGATCTTTGATAAGATTATTTTGTTGATTTAAGCTTTGGTAATGTCCTTCATCCCATATGGTCATTTTTCCTGCACCATAATTGCCTTTTGGAATGACTCCTTCGAAAGTTAAATAAGCTACCGGATGATCTTCGGTTTGTATTGCCAGTCGTTTGTCCCGTGGATTCATGGAAGGTCCCTTTGGTACAGCCCAGCTCTTTAGTACTCCATCCATTTCCAATCTCAGGTCATAATGCAAATGACTGGCACGATGCCTTTGAATGACAAACCTGGATTGACTGCTCTCTTCAAGCAGATCTTTAGGTTCAGGTGTGTCCTTAAAACTTCGCTTTTCCCGGTATGCTTTGAGTCCCATCTATGAGGCTTTTTTTCTTTGCTCAAGACTTGCTTTAAGTTTTGCCATCAAATCCTTGGCAGCGGTTGGCTCACTTTTAACCTTTTCAACCTTGACTTTTTTACCTGAAGATTTAGATTCAATGGTCTTTAAAAGTTGCTCATTATAAACATCTTTGTATTTCTCGAATTGAAATTTCTCGGTGTAGTTTTCAATCAGGGATTCTGCCATGGCAATTTCCTTATCGGAAGTTTTAGATTTTGGTACTTTAATTTCCTTGGTGTCGCGGATTTCTTCCGCAAAACGAATGACATGCAAAACAATGACATTCTTGTACACACCTATGAGTGAAAGATTTTCTTTTTGCCTCATAACAAAAGTTGCCACGCCAAGTTTTCCGGTCTTCTTTAGGGCATCCCTTAGCAAATTGTAAGCTTTCCCTCCTTCTTTTTGGGGTTCGAGGTAATATGGGTTTTTAAAAAGCATATCCGCCACCTCAGTCTCCTCTACGAATTCTTCTATGTCGATGGTTTTGCTTTTTTTTAGGTTGGCATTTTCAAAGTCCTCTTTTTCTAGAATTACATAGGTATCGTCTTTTTTATAGCCCTTCACGATGTCTTTATAAGCTACCTCCTCTCCTGTATTTTCATTCACCCGTTTGTACCTGATGCGTGCATGATCATGTTTGTCAAGCATGTCTAAATCGAGGGTTCGCCCTTCTGAAGCCGAATACATTTTTATAGGGATTGAGACAAGTCCAAAACTGACAGTGCCATTCCAAATTGATTTCATAGTTTGCTGGGGTTAAAATCCGAAATTTGTCTATTCGTTTCTTAAACCTGCTGAAGGCTTGATGATCTTCCAATGGTTCAATTCTGCGATAACAGCCCTATTCTATATTGTATGGTAAGATGTATAAAATCCCTAGCTAATTGCATAAAGCTTGTTGCTAACCTTTGTTTATATCCAAAGCCGGTTGAAGTATTTAAGATACGATGTTGACGGTATAGTTTTTTTTACGCAACAATTTTGCCAAAATTCTGTGGTTGAACCCATTATTTACCAATGGTTTAAGGTTTAGAATAAAAAATCCCTGGAAGAAGTGACAATAAAAAGGATGGGCAGTCCTTGTAATACGAAAACTGCCCATAGGATTTCAATAGAAGAATGTTAATGAGGTTATTGCCATATAAAATGGGAATCAACAATTTAGAAATTCTTACTGAATTAGGTTAAAAAGAAACAAAGTCATCTTTTTTCACATTGCCTTCCTTATCTATTGAATACCCTTCAGGTGTACCTTCTTTCCAAGTCAAATCCGATAGCATCTCTGATAAAATCTTTCGGTGCTCTTCAATGATAGTCTTGTTTCCATCCTTATAGGCAATATTGTCCCATTCATTTGGATCGTTATCATGGTCATAGAGTTCTTCCAAATTTATTTCAGGGTAATAGATATACCTGTACCTCATGCTCCTTACTGCATGACCTTCAATAGACTTGAATTTATAGCTTGAAATAACAGGATCGGAAGTTATACTTGGGTCTTTCAGTTGTGGTACCAAACTATTCCCATCCAGATGAGCAGGTTTTTCCAGCCCGGCAAGGTCTACAAGAGTTGGATACAAATCCATTAAGCTCACTGGTTGGTTGTATCGTTTCCCTGCAAGTGACATTCCCGGGACAGCTATTAGTAGCGGGACTCTGGTTGATCTTTCGAAGAGGGTAAATTTTTCAATATTGTCTTTCTCTCCCATGTGCATGCCGTGGTCAGACCACAATACAACAATGGTGTTTTCTGCATACTCAGAGTTCTCAAAAGCATCTAGGAGACGTCCTACCATGGCATCAGAAAAAGTGATGGATGCAGCATAGGACTGAATGATTTTCTCCCATTGATTATTTTCCAGCACCCATTTCATGATATATCTTCTTCCATGATCAAATGAATCCTCCAGGTCATTTTTTTTGCGCTCCGGTAATACAATGTCCTCTAGTGGATACATGTCAAAATATTTTTGTGGCACTTCCCAAGGGTCATGTGGTTTCCACATCCCTACAGCTAAGAAAAAAGGCTTGTCATGTTTTTGACTGAGTTGGTAGCTCCCCCAGTCGACTACATGATAATCAGCCATTTTTTCGTCCGCAACAGGAATTGCTCCCCAAGTCCACCAACTATTGGCTCCTCCTCCGGGGCGGTTTTCATTGTCTACATCTTCAGGGTAAATGACCTCTTC
>NZ_CAXBOC010000064.1:0-15648 GCF_963976465.1 uncultured Cyclobacterium sp.
TGTCTATGATACTGACTGAAGCGCTACCCACAACTTCATTGGCCAAGGTGTCGAAATAATCTCTTGAATAAGAAATTTTCACATAGTTCTCCGCCCCATCATCTGTCCAGACAGCCTCGATTACCGGCACCTTTGTGACATTTCCTAAATCAAGTTGCACTTCCTCCTGACAGGATAAAAGAAAAATTAGGCCTATTATCATTCCAATATTTTTCATTTTTTTAAAAGGTAAAGTTATACGTTACTGAAGGTAATATTCCAAATAAATAGGTCATCACAACTCCAGGTCTCTGAGAAGTGACTGGCATTCCCTCACTGGAATCAAAATTAATATCGTTGTTTTCTATATCCCTAAACTCGTAAGAAAATGGGTTTTTCCTGCCGTATAGATTGTATACGCTAAAATTCCAACTTCCTTTCCACCATCGTCCTTTATCTTTATTCTTAAGCGTCAATGACAAGTCCATTCTGTGATAATCCGGAAAACGACTGTTGTTTCTATAAGCATCATACAGCGGAATCCTTTGATTGTCGACAACATAGGACCCCACTGGAAAGGTAACAGCAACTCCCGTAGTATAAAGGAAAGTTCCGGACAAGGAAAGGCGATCTGAAAGTTCATGAGTAAGCACCAAACTCACATCATGAGGCCTATCAAAACGAGGGTTATATGGAAGACCTTGATTGATCCCTTCTATTTGTCTGTAAACCCTTGACCAGGTATAACTCAGCCAACCGGTGGTTTTCCCAATGTTTTTCCTTAATAAAAACTCCAGTCCATATGCCCAACCATCGCCCGTTAATATCTCTGTCTCTACATTGTCCTTAAACAGCACATTGGCGTCTTGCTTGAGATCAATAACATTTCTAAAATCACGGTAATAACCTTCTAAAGATAGCTCCCACTGGTTTTCATTTAGGTTTTTAAAAAAACCTACCGAAACCTGATCGCTCCTTATGGGTTCAATGTATTTGCCCGCAGGAATCCATCGGTCTATGGGTAGCCCTGCAGAGGAATTGGAGGCTACCTGGATGTATTGTAAATTACGGTTAAAACTTCCTTTTAGCGCCAAATCATCAGAGATAAGATACCTTAAGGCTATCCTTGGCTCAAGGCCTTCATAAAATTTCATCCTTTCTCCAAAACTGTAATTCAAAGTATCGGAGACCACTCCACCTATGGTTGGATCATCATTTTCATAAAGGTAATTTACACCATCACCGATTTGTTGATAAACAGACCACCTAAGGCCTGCCTCCACACTAAGTTTATCTGTTAGTTCAGCATTACCGGCGATAAAAAAACTGTTTTGGAACCCAACCCTCGTACTTGATTCAAAAGGTTCTAAGCTTTCTGAATCGGTAAATTCCAGATCTACAGGAGCAAAATAATATAGCTGGCTGTGCAGCCCGAACTTTAGATCAATGTTTTCATTGGGGACATAGTTAAAAGTAGCCTTCCCTCCACTTTCTGAAAAATAGTTAGACCAATCAAACCCATTGTCTTCGTCGCTGACATTAATTTTATATTTATAAAAGCTATAATATGCCGTTACATCCAAAAACAGCCGGTCATTGATTTGTCTATCCCACTTGAATGAATTAATCCAATTGTTCCATCCCAGACCAAACTGTTTCGATAAACCGAGAAAATCACTGCCGTAGTAAGTTGAGAAAGTAAATTTATTCTTCTCTCCATTGCGCCACATTAACTTGCCGCTTAGATCATAAAAGTACAATTGATTTTCTCTGATGGACTCATTAGATGAAAAACCCAAAAAAACGTCTGCATAAGTTCTTCTGGCTGACACCAAAAATGAGGCGTCTTCAGAAAACAAAGGACCATCCAAAGTTATCCTGGAACTGATACTCCCTATTCCTCCTTCACCTCTTAATTTTTGGGTGTTTCCTTCTTTCAAAGAGATATCTACTAAAGAAGAGGCTCTTCCCCCAAAATTGGCAGGAATATTTCCTTTATACAATGTCACATCACTGATGGCATCAGGATTAAAAACAGAGAAGAAGCCAAAAAAATGAGAAGGATTGTAAATTGGTGCGCCATCAATTTGAATTAAATTTTGATCGGAAGAACCTCCCCTGACGAATAAACCGGTAGTTCCTTCTCCCGCAGTATTAACCCCCGGAAGAAGCTGAATACTTCTTAACAAATCCACTTCACCAAAAAGTGCCGGAATTCTTTTTAGTTCAGCACCTGAAATTTCATTTTTTCCAATGGCAGTACTTTTCACATTGTAATCTTGTCTACGCTCAGACACCACTACTTCAGACAAATTCATCTCTTCAGGACTGAGAAAAAATTTCATAGATTTCAACTCAGCTTTCTCATTGACAGGCCTACTTACTGATTCATAACCTAAAAATCTTATATTAAGCACATTGGGAAGCGAGTCAATTTCTATAGAAAAGAAACCATTTTCATCTGTAATCGTTCCCCTGCTAGGCTGGCTTGTCCAGAACACAGTTGCGCCAAGCAAAGGCTCTCCTGAACCATTGTCAAAAACTTGTCCGTTTAAGTTACCTGGGCTTTGGGCCAAAGATTCAAAGCCAGTGAATAAATTTACAGCAATAAAAATAACGATTATTAGCCTTAAAGGTAGCGGGTAGAAAAGGTTCATTATGTACTGTGAGATTAAAAGAAAATAGTCTGGAAATTGAACACCTTATGGAATTGTACTATTGATATTTCACCATAATTAAAACGATAAAAACTTTATGTTTTTATTATTGCTTAAGCAGGTTAGATTAAACATCCTAATAACCAGGTTTTGTTACATGATTAATTAAAGCTCAAAACTACTGGAAATTCTAATGCAATTAAAATATGGGATTAAGAATCATTGAATTAACGGTATCTCCACAAAATTGTTAAGTTTGTGATCGATAAATTAATGTATTACATGAAATATTAATTACTAGATAACATTTCAACCTTAAAACCAGCAAGTAAGACCTATCGTTTCTACCCTTGCAAAAAGCCAATGGCATGAAAATTTTGCCAAAAATCAATAATTCATCTTCATTCATTCCGTTTTAAGTTATAATGATTAATTTCAACTTATGATTTGGGCATATCCTGACAATAGTTTAATGGTAACACTGGTAGCAATATTCATTTTGCTATATGGGTTCTATCTTTACCGATTTTGGAAAATCAATCAGAAAATCACTGTTAAGAAGCGGCGATTGATATGGAAAATGATTTTACGAAGTTTGTATTTTTCCTTATTCCTTATCGCTTTAGCAGGGCCCTCCATTGGTAGTGCAATGAAAGAGATTAAACAGGAAGGCAAAGATATCTTCCTTGCCATAGACCTATCTAGGTCTATGAATGCGGAAGACATTAATCCCAGCAGGCTTCAAAGAGTTAAATTTGAATTGAAAAATTTGGTGAAAAACTTCAGCTCTGACAGGTTGGGAATCATTATTTTTTCCTCAGAGGCTTTTATTCAATGCCCTTTAACTTTTGATCAAAATGTAATACAACTGCACTTAGACGGCTTGAATAGCGGATTGGTTCCAAATTCAGGGACGGATATAGCTGCTCCACTAAAACTCGCTTTTAGCAAGTTTCAATCGGACGAGAGTCAAGAACCAAAATCGAAAGCCATAATATTAATAAGTGATGGAGAAGATTTTGGAGACGGTCTGGAACAAACACTAAATGACCTAAATGCGGACGGAATCAAAGTTTTCAGCATGGGAATAGGTACAGCCAATGGCAGTACAATTCCTCGTGGCAGCGGTGTGGTAATAGACCAATCAACCAATAGGCCTGCTATTTCAAGATTAACTTCAGACAATTTAAAAAAGATCGCCAGCGATACCGGCGGGGGTTACTTTGAGTTAAGCAGCGACCAAAATGACATCCCCCAGTTGATCGATGCAATCTCCAAACTGGAAGGCACCGTTATGGCCAGTAGAACTGTTGAGGCTTCCTCAAATAAATATTTCTACTTTCTTTTGGCAGCATTATTTCTTGCCATTATAGATGCTATACTGCCTGTCAGAACCTTATCATTTTAATTTAACAGAAAAAAATCAACACAATGGTTTCCAGATATATACTATGGATTTTACTTTTATTGCCGAGTGACTGGAAAAACATAGCGATTATGAATGAGGCTATTACCTCGGCGGCAACTGCGTTTAAAGAGGCTGACTATGAAAACTCAGTGAGGCAGCACCTTGCTTTAATTGATGAGCATGGGATGAACGAACCGGAAATTAAATTCAACCTGGCTTTAAGCTACCAAAACAATGGGCAGGATGAAGATGCAAAGAAAACCTATGAGGAGTTGTCCAATAATACTATTGGTGAAATCTCATCTTTTGCTTCTAACCAGCAAGGGGTAATGCTTGGAAATGAAAAAAAATACAAAGAGGCCTTGGCGCTCTTCAAAAAAGCTTTACTGAATGACCCTGGAAATGAAAAAGCCCGTTATAATTATGAGTTATTGAGTAGATGGTTGGATGGAAATGAAGAAAATCAGGAAAACGAAGAAGATCAAGAGCAAGAAGACAAACCGGAACCATCCAATTATGCAAAAAGGATGAAGGCACAAGCTGATGATCTAGTAAATAGATTTGAGTTTGAAGAGGCTATGAAAACGATGGAAAGCGCCTTGGAGATCGACGAAACAGTAGCTTCCTACCAAAAGTTTATGGATCACTTAAAGGATATCAATGAAATCAATCAATAAATATCAACTAATCGCACTTTTTGTAATCGTAATGATTCCTTTCATCGGAAAGGCTCAATCTCAAGATGATTACTTTAATAAAGCAGCGAAGCAATATGTAAATGATGACATCCAGGGCACCAGTCAATTACTGGCTGAGGGACTTGAAAAATACCCGGAGGATGCCAAGCTAAATGCGCTTTGGGAAAAGCTCAAAAATGACCAAGAGGATCAGGAGAAACAAGATCAAGAAAATCAAGACGAGCAAAACCAAGAGCAGCAAGAACAACAGGAACAAGATCAGCAAGAGCAACAGGACCAAGAAAGCCAGGAGCAAGAAAGTGGTGAAGGCGAAGAACAAACAGAGGAAGATGGTGCTGATGAGTCAGATGAGATGGAAGAACAGCGAGGAGAACAAACGGAAGAAAATGAAAATTCTGAGGAGCAAAGTGACATGGAAAGTGATCTAAGTGAGCGAGAAAAAGCCATGGAAGAACTGAAGCAAAGACTGGAGCAAATGAATATTACCCCTGAACAAGCAGCTCAGATATTGGACGCCATGAACAGCAATGAACTCCGGTATATACAACAAAACAGAAAGAAACCTACTCAACAACCGAAAAGAGGCCTTCCTGATTATTAAAATCGCTTAACCAAAATGAAAGAGGTATATATCGTAGCAGCTACAAGAACTCCCATCGGTGGATTTGGAGGGAAGTTATCTTCACTTTCAGCAAGTGAGTTGGGCGGTATTGCAATCAAATCGGTCTTGGAGAAGAGTGGTTTACAAAACCTCGAAGCCATAGACGAGGTATTGATGGGAAACGTACTTTCTGCAAACCTAGGTCAAGCTCCGGCAAGACAAGCGGCAATAAAAGCCGGACTCCCCAGTTCCATCCCATGCACCACAATTAATAAAGTTTGCGCTTCAGGCATGAAGGCAGTAATGCTGGGTGCTCAAGCCATAATGTGCGGCCAAGCAAACCTGGTAGTGGCCGGAGGAATGGAGAGCATGAGCAATGTCCCCTATTACCTACCCAAGGCTCGCTTTGGGTATAAATATGGGGATGGCAATTTGGTGGACGGCCTGCATAAAGATGGTCTACAGGAGGTTTATCACAACTTTCCAATGGGAAATTGTGCTGAAAACACCGCCAGCAAAATGAAAATAAGCCGTGAAGCTCAGGATAATTATGCTATTAAAAGCTATCAATTGGCAGCCCGGGCTTGGGAAAAAGGCTTGTTCGGAAATGAGGTAACCCCCATTACATTACCTGGCAGAGGGAATAGTTCAAATACCCTATCTGAAGACGAAGATTTCAGCAAGGTAAATTATGAGAAAATCCCTCAATTAAAACCGGTTTTTATGCCTGAGGGAACTGTTACTGCTGCCAATGCTTCTAATATAAGCGATGGTGCTTCTGCCGTATTACTGGTCGAAAAGAAAACTGCCTTAACTTTAAACCTACCTGTTGTTGGTAAAATCCTAGCTTTTGCCGATGCAGCAAGAGAGCCCTTGTGGTTTACCACAGCTCCTTCCTTGGCCATTCCTAAAGCTTTGAAAATCGCTGAACTCCAATTAAAAGACATTGACTATTTTGAAATCAATGAAGCTTTTTCTGCAGTCGCACTGGCCAATCGACAATTGCTCCAAATCCCTGAAAATAAATTGAATATTTATGGGGGAGCTGTGGCACTGGGACATCCATTGGGCTGTTCAGGAAGCCGAATCATCACTACTTTAGTATCTATTTTGCACCAAGAAGAGGGTAATTTAGGCGTGGCAGGGATTTGCAACGGCGGTGGTGGGGCTTCTGCCATTGTGATAGAAAAAACACAGGCAATAAATATTCGGTAGACTCACAAAGAAAATTGGAGATATGAAACTACTTACTTTTTACGCCCTGCTCCAAATTACTTGTTTCGCTGGTAAATCATTCGCCCAAGTTCACACTACCTATTATGATGCAGGAGAAACCATCCTAAAGGAAAAGTTTGAAACTACAGAGGGGGTGCCCAATGGCTCCTACATGTTATATGACCCGCAAGGCCATCTAATCCAAATAGGACAGTATGAAAATGGTAATCTCTCAGGAATATTTTATGATTTACATCCAATTAGTCAAGATACGCTAAAAACCACCCCCTATAAAAACAACCAACCACACGGCAGTGCAAGATCTTACTATCCAAATGGCAAGGTTTCGCAAATAGCTTCTTACCATGAGGGGCGAATTGAGGGGGAGATCATTAGTTATTTTCCATCAGGAAAATTAAAAAGCAAGACCTTATTTGAAAAAGGAAAACCACATGGGCCTCACACTACTTATTTTGAAAATGGAGCCATTCATGAGAAGCAATCCTTTAGGAATGGGGTTTTAGATGGAATTCAATCCGGATTCAATTCCACAGGTCAATTGACACATGAAAAAAATTACCAAAATGGAAGTTTACAAGGACTTTCTATCACCTATTTCCCCGATGGTATCAAGGCTACAGAAATAAATTATCAAAATGGCATCAAGCATGGGAGCTTTGTAAGCTATCATTCAAATGGTCAAATTTCTTTAGAAGGCCGTTATAAACGTGGTTTGAGAAATGGGAAATTCATTTGGAAAGACGTGTCCGGCATTATCACCAAAGAAAAAACTTATAAGGTTGGTAAGGAAGAAATCAAGTAAGCCTCTTGCTTCAAATTTACTGAGTTAATTTAGACTATCATGTAGGATTTAATACAGAGATTTTCAGGAACATTGAAAATTTAGAACAAGGATCAGATTATTTTCTATTTTTGTGTTTAAAATCAAAGGCACAATGAACCAAGGCATAAAAAATACACAATTCGAATTCCCGGGACAGCTTGACTTTTATAAAGGCAAAGTAAGGGATGTCTATATATTTGATCAAGTAATTGCGGTTGTTGCTACTGACAGGATATCAGCCTTTGATGTAGTTTTACCCAAGCCTATACCCTATAAAGGGCAAGTTCTTAACCAAATTGCTTCCTATTTTCTAGCATCTACGGCAGAGATTGTTCCCAACTGGGTCACTTCTACACCCGACCCAAATGTCACCATAGGTAAAAAATGTGTTCCCTTTAAAGTTGAAATGGTGATTAGGGGATACTTGGCAGGTCATGCATGGAGAGAGTATAGAGCAGGAAAACGCAGTATTTGCGGTGTAGCCCTTCCTGATGGTTTAAAAGAAAACGATCAACTTCCCACCCCTATCATTACCCCAACCACCAAAGCTGATCAAGGTCATGACGAGGACATTTCAAGAGAAAACATCCTGCGTGAAGGCATCGTCAGTGAAAAAGATTATTTGCAACTGGAACAGTATACAAGAGACTTGTTTCAGTCGGGAAGTGAAATGGCTCGGAGCAAAGGTTTGATCCTGGTGGACACCAAATATGAATTTGGTAAATTTGGAGATCAAATTCTTCTTATAGATGAGATACATACACCTGACTCTTCAAGGTACTTTTATCTGGAAGGCTATGAAAAACGTCAGCAAGAAGGATTGGAACAAAAACAATTGTCAAAGGAATTTGTAAGGCAGTGGCTGATTGAAAATGGCTTTCAGGGCAAGGATGGACAGGCCATCCCTGAAATGACTCCTGATATAGTTGAGTCCATTTCCAATCGGTATATTGAATTATATGAACATATCACCGGCAAGAAATTTCAGCCGGCGAACAGTAATGACACCTCAAAAAGAATAAAAGAAGCTATATTGGCAAATATTTAATTGAATGGATCCCTTTGGCCCCATCAGTTTTTGAATTAATTTTAAATCCATATCTAAAATATATGCATGAATGGAACATTTTTCTTTCACTCATGTTCAAAATAGGTAAATACATAAAGAATAATGAAATACGCTGTAGATAAAAAAGAACAATTTGTTGTTTTCACCTTATTGGAAGAAAAGCTTGACAGCACACTTTCTCCACAATTAAAATCTGAATTGCTTACCGTTCATGCTGAAGGGTACAAAAACTTAATTTTGAATATGGAAAGTGTAAAATATGCAGACTCTAGTGGGTTAAGTGCATTATTGGTTGGAAATAGAGCTTTCAATGAAGTAGGTGGAGTTTTTGTATTGTCCTCACTCCAAGAGCATGTAATTAAATTATTGAAAATTTCTATGCTTGATAAAGTTTTTAAAGTAGTGGATGACAATGAAGCAGCTGCAGAAGCTATTTTCATTCATGAAATAGAAAGTGGTAGCGAGAAAGACGAAGAAGAATAACCCTATACGCCTTTGGATTTTAACATCACCATTCTAGGTTCCAATTCAGCTATTCCTGCGCATGGACGCAACCAAACATCTCAATTGATTTCCTGGGATGGTGAATCTTTTTTGATTGATTGTGGAGAATCAACACAACAACAACTCAGAAGGTTTAAAATTAAATACTCCAAAATCAATCACATCTTTATTTCTCATCTTCATGGTGACCATTATTTGGGATTAATGGGATTGATCAATACCTACAGTCTCAACAACAGAAAGTTGCCTTTACACTTATATGGTCCTAAAGGACTGGATGAAATTATTACCATTCAACTCAAGTACTCCGCAAGTACGCTAAACTTTCCATTAATTTTCCATCCTACTGTTCCGCAGGGAAAGATAAAATTAGCGGAAATCAGAGACCTTACAATTTACTCTTATCCTTTGGAGCACAGAATACCCTGCACAGGATTTAGTTTTGAAGAAAAGAAAGAAAGGGTACACCTGAATAAGGAGATGATGGCAAAATATAAGCCTGAGATAGCAGCCATACACACCCTGCAAACCGGAAAAGATGTTCTTGACAAAGCTGGCAATGTGGTGTATAAAGCTGATGAATTCTGTGAGGTATCTTCTCCAAGAAAGTACAGTTACTGTTCCGACACTGCTTTTAATATAGACTTGGTTCCTCACATCAAAGGATCAGATTTACTTTATCATGAATCTACCTTTATGGAAGATGAAAAAAAACGAGCAAAAGCCACCAAGCATAGTACCGCCAAAGAAGCCGCTTTGATAGCCAAAGAAGCAAAGGTAAAGCAATTGCTATTGGGTCATTATTCAAGTAGGTATTCCAAATTAGACTTGCTACTGAAAGAAGCCAAAGAAATATTTGAAGAAAGTACATTAAGTGTAGAAGGCAATACTTATTCTATCAAATAAATATGAACATCGACGAGAAGGTTTATCAATCCAAAAAAACGAATTTATTTATAATTCTAGGAGGAGTCTTTCTCACCAATGCCATTTTAGCAGAAATTATTGGGGTTAAAATTTTTTCAGGGGAGCAAACTTTGGGCTTAAATCCCGTCAATTGGGCCTTTTTTGATGCGTACATTTTGGATTTTAACTTGACCGCAGGAGCGGTAATTTGGCCGGTGGTTTTTATCACCACTGATATTATCAATGAATACTTCGGAAAAAAAGGAGTACGTAAAATCAGCTTTATCACTGCTGCACTTATTGCCTATGTTTTTATAGTCATCTCCCTTGTCACCAAACTTCCTCCGGCAAATTTCTGGCTAGAGGTAAATCAAGTGGACAATCAAGGAAATCCTTTTAATATTGACTATGCCTTTAACACCATCTTTAGGCAAGGCTTAGGGATTATTATAGGTTCCCTTGTCGCCTTTTTAATTGGCCAGCTACTTGATGTCTATATTTTCCAGAAATTAAGACGCATAACCGGTGCAAAAATGATTTGGCTAAGGGCTACGGGTTCCACGCTGGTTTCTCAGTTTATTGACTCCTTTGTAGTGCTGGGTATTGCATTTTATGTGTTCGGAAATTGGTCCCTACAGCAGATCATAGCCGTAGGAATAATCAATTACATTTATAAGTTTTCTGTGGCCGTGGTGCTAACCCCTGTATTGTATGCAGGACATGGTTTAATCGATCGGTACCTGGGTAAAGAAATTGCTGAAAGATTAACCGCTGAAGCTTCAGGAGACCAATCGTTTACCTAAGCAAAAAGATTTTTTATCTCGCTTTGTGGTAATCTACTTCGGGATCTGGCGATTGATTATTTCCTATTCAATGGGTAGTGATACGAGCCTATAGGTTTCACCCTTTCTCACCATTAATAGTCAATAGAAAGCTTTCCGCTTAAACCTGCTCACTGGTTTGCTGATGTGCCAGCCTTTCTGCCAACGCACTGCCTAGAATTAGCTGTAAGGTATGGTACAACATCAAGGGCAGCAATACCACCCCAAAAATGGTGGGATCAGGAAATAAAATCTTACCCATGACTGCTCCTTGCACCAAGGATTTTTTAGACCCGCAAAATAAAACGGTAATTTTGTCAGCCCTATTGAATGAAAGCAACCTCCCCAATAGAAACATTCCTAAAGCCATAAAAATAAAAAAGAGCAGCATCCAAAGACCCAAGCTTAAAATATTTTGGCCTTCAAACATATTGCCGCCAAATGAATGAGAAAAAGCAGAAAATACAATCAATAGGATTACAAGTTGATCAAAATTTTTGAGTAGTTTACCGTAGGTCTGCACCCAGAAATAAAGCCTTTTATGAAGCATAAAACCTATCACCACAGGAATAAAAATTTGCTGTACCAGTGCCCAAACAGTATTGAAAATTTCAAAATCGGCATTTTCGGCACTAAGGAAAACCCCCATCCATAAGGGAGTAATCAATATGCCTACAATACTGGATATACTGGCATTAAATATTGCGGCTGGAAGATTCCCTCCTGCAATTGACACCATTACAACAGAGGAGGAAACAGTGGAGGGTAAGGCCGCCAAATAAAAGGTTCCTAGCCAAAACAAATTGCCTTCAATCCCAAAAAGGCCATAAAGCAATAATATCAATAAAGGGAAAACCAGAAAAGTGGTCCCTTGAATAAGCAGATGTAACTTCCAATTGGACAAGCCTAATTTTAAGGTGGCCGGGCTAATCTTTACACCATAAAAGAAAAAAATCAGAGACACCCCATAATAGGTCAACTTATCTATACTTAGGCCTCCCCTAGCTTCTCCCCAGCCGGGAAATAAGTAAGCCAATAATATGGTGCCCAGCAATAAAAAGAAAAAATTATTAATCCCGGCTTTAGCCAGTTGGGTTTTAAGTGAAGCCATGCCTATACAATAATGCAAATTTAAGTCCCCACAAATTAAGCAAAAGGTAACAAGTTTAAACCCACCATTAAAATACGATTACAGTTTTTCCAATGGATTTCCCTGATTCTTGAAGCCTGTGTGCCTTTTTAAAATTGTCCACACTAAACCCATTGAAAATAGTATTTAGTGTAGTTTTTAACAACCCTTGATCAATTAAACCGGCCAACTCATTAAGGATTTGCTGTTGCTTTAAAATATCTGAGGTGGTATACAGTGAACGAGTAAACATATATTCCCAAGAGAAGGTCACACTTTTTTCTTTCAGCAACATCAAGTTTAGTGGTTTTTCACTACCTGTAATGGTAACAATATGCCCTTGCGGCTTGACGATATCAACAAGCGTTTCCCAATATCCATTGATATCCACACAGTCGAGCACATAGTCCACTTCCTTGAAGCCAACTTGCTTTAAACTGGTTTTTAGTTCATGGTGATTTACCACATGGTCAGCTCCCATGGATTTGCACCAACGTTCAGTTTCATCACGAGAAGCAGTGGCGATCACTGTAAGCCCCGCTATTTGTTTTGCAATTTGAATGGCAATTGAGCCTACACCTCCGGCACCGGCAAGGATAAGGATGGACTTTCCATTGTCTGCCTTAGGATCCACCTTCATGCGGTCAAATATAGCCTCCCAGGCAGTCAGCCCGGTCAATGGTAATGCCACTGCCTCTGCTGCTGACAAGGTCTTCGGCTTTTTCCCTACAATTCGCTCATCCATCAATTGGTACATTGCATTGCTCCCACTCCTACTGATATCACCCGCATAATACACCTCATCCCCAACTTCAAAATGGCTTACCTTATCTCCTACCTCCACAACGGTTCCCAGTCCATCATAACCTAGGATCTTTGGACTGTCTAGGACTATATCTTTTGCCGCATTTTGTCTGACTTTAAAGTCTACCGGATTCACAGCTACTGCAGCAACTTCTACTAGTATATCAAATCCCGACGGGCTGGGTTTGTCAGTGTCAAACGCAATAAAACTTTCTTCTTCAGTAATTGGGAGCGATCTTCTAAATCCTATGGCCTTCATCTTCTTTCCTCTTTTTATATTTAACCGTTCACTATTCTTTTGTGGATAATCAGCTTTTCATAAAGCTAATCATTCCAATGCGTGTCGATTACCTTTTGGATATGAGGGTAATCTTTATCCGTCTCGTTTAATTCCTTCCTTAATTTTTTCAACTCTTGTTTCAATTCAGCTATGGTATCGGAATATGCGGGATCGCCATACAGATTATTCATTTCTTTAGGGTCTTTTTCTAAATCATAAAACTCCCAGGCGACCGGGGTATGGGTAGTAAAATCATTCCCCCAGCTGGCTTTATTCCAATTCGCATTGGGATCTTCTGTATCTACCCAATATTTCCCATAATAAAAAATCAATTTATAGCGTTTGGTCCTCACCCCAAAATGTGCAGGGTTTCCATGCCGATGAGCCAAATGCATCCAATACCTGTAATAAGTGGATTTTTGCCAATCTTCAGGTTCTTCATTTGTTTCCAGTATTTCCTTAAAACTATTGCCTTGCATATATTCAGGCTTTTCACCACCTGCCATTGCTATTAGCGTTGGAGCAAAATCCGTATTGTTTATAATTGCATCTGTTCTGGTATTTGCTTGAATTTTCTCAGGGTAACGAATAAAAAATGGCATTCTTAAAGATTCTTCATACATCCAGCGTTTGTCTATATAATCATGCTCCCCAAGCATAAAACCTTGATCACTGGTGTAAACAATAATCGTATTTTCTAACAATCCATTTTCTTTTAAATAAGCCAGAAAGCGCTTCATATTGTCATCTATTCCCTTGACACAGCGAAGGTATTTTTTCAAATAGCTTTGGTAAACTTTTGAAGTATAAGCCTTCTCATCCTCATCCATTTCCCATTTCACCAATTCACCGGGTAAAATATCCGCTGCATTTCTATAGTTTTTATGATTAGGCCCCTGCCAAATATTCATGGCCTGATTTCTTATCAAATTCCTATGTGAAACAGAAGAGCCTATGTATCTGGTCAAACTATCACCTTCACCCCTTGTCGCCACCGAACCTTTGTTTGCATTGTCATATAAACTTTCCGGTTCAGGAATAAAAACCTCTTCCAAATAATCCTCATACCTTGGGGCATTTTCAAAATCATCATGAGGCGCTTTGAAATGGTACATGAGGAAGAATGGCTTATCCACTTCTTTCTCTTTTTCAAACCAATCTATTACTTGGTCAGTGATAACATCGGAAGAATGCCCTTCATATTGCACTTCATTTGAAGGCCAAGGCTTCTCCCCTTGCACCCTAAAAGTAGGATCAAAATAAGTTCCCTGCTGTTCAAGAACTTTATAATAGTCAAATGATGCCGGTTCTTCTTTCAAGTGCCACTTTCCTATAATGGCTGTTTGATAGCCAAGTTTTTTTAACTCCAAAGGTAAATATTGTTTTTCAGGGGCAAGACTTCCCTCCAGGTCAATCTCTCCATTTGTTTGGGCACGCTGACCAGTTAAGACGGCAGCCCTACTGGGTACACAAATGGAATTATTGACAAAACAATTTTCAAATATCATACCCGATTTGGCCAAGCTATCCAAAGTAGGGCTGGGGTTTAAGCCTGCCAGCCTACTGCCATACACGCCAAATGCCTGACTGGTATGATCATCAGCCATTATGTATATAATATTTGGTCTGGGCCTCTCTTGAGATTGGTTATTGTTTTCTTTTCCGCATGAAATCAAGAACATCACTGCCCATAAAGAATTAATAAAGGCGAATTGCTTGAAAGTAGAAGTGACTGACCTATTAAATATCATAATCCGTTGCGTTTAAAACCAATGCATCATTTAATAGAATTTGTTTTTGCTGAAGTTCTGCAAATAAGGATTTAATTCTTTCTTGATATTCTGGCTGATCTGCTAAATCATTCATTTCAAAAGGGTCTTTTTTCATATCGAATAAAAGTATTTTTTTTGCCTTCGGATAGACAGTGAGCTTATAACCATCTTTTTTTATCATCCGTTGATTTTTCAAATAAGCCCCATAAATGTCTTCATAAATCTGCTCCTCATTTCCTTGAATTAGACCCAAAAGACTATTAAACTCCACATAATCCGGTTTTTCTACCCCCGCAATATCTAATATTGTGGCCATAGCATCTTGAATGTAGATGTCTTGTTCTAACCTTTGTCCTTTTGGTAGATTAGGTCCAGAAATAATAAAGGGTGCAGCCATGCTGTGGTCAAACATGGTTTGTTTCCCCATTAAGCCATGGCTCCCCATGGCTAAACCATGATCAGCTGTGAAAATTATATAGGTATTTTCCCGAAGGCCTTTTCTTTCCAGCTCATTTAATATTTCTCCTATCTGATGATCCATATGAGAAATGATGGCATAATATTCCTGAAGGTGCTTTTTAACGGAATAAGGCGTTCGGGGATAAGGTGCCAATGCTTCATCCCTTAATGCAGGACCATTTCCTATCTCCTCTTTAAAAGGATCTACAGGCATAAAGTTTTTAGGAATTTGTATATCATCCACAGCATAAAGATCTAAAAAGCTCCCTGGGGATTGTCTCGGGTCGTGAACAGCATTAAAAGCCAAATACATAAAAAATGGATTACTCGATTGAGAGGCACTGTCTAAAAAAGTGTAAGCATCATTTCTTAGTACCTCGCTCCAGTGCGTTCCTCCTTCCCAAAACCCACCAAAAGCCGGGTCGGAAGGCGACCAATTATCTTGGTCTTCACTGAGGGGTCTATTATAGCCTATTGGCATGATAGTATGTGGTTCAGCTCC
>NZ_CAXBOC010000065.1:0-15466 GCF_963976465.1 uncultured Cyclobacterium sp.
CTTTCTTTTGATTGGAGAAATATCTCTTAATAAATCAGGCACAATTTCTTCCACCCCTTTGGTAAAATCCCCCTTTAAAAAATAAAAGTTTATAAGATTGGAATAAAGATAGAGAAACGACAATATCTTACTGTTGCCATCAAACACGAAATCCTCTTGTTGCAAACTGTGCCTAAATTCTCCCAAAACCTGAGCAAAACGCTCGTAGTAGCCCATATAAAACAGGGTATCCAATAAATAATGATACGCCTTAAGGTAACTTCCTGTTGCCACCCTAATCATTTGTGGAGCCGCCTCAAAAAGATCCACCCAGTGCTGGGCAGCTCGATAACAAACCGGGAAATCTTGAATGATATGGTAATACCAAACTTGGGCTTGAAACAAATACATTTTTTCATAAAAACCCAGACTTTGGAAATCATATACCGGCATGTTTTTCTTATAAAACTTCTCCAGCATTTCCCTTCCCTCCTTGTCTTTAATATAACCGGTTTTCAAATATATCCCGTACAATTGCAATGAGAGGCTTGAAAACCGATTTTTGAGATCCACCTTATCGGACAAATGAGCCGCTTCATGGCTGAGCATATCAGCCCTATTTTCAATACTCCTAGTTATGTGTTGAGATTCTATCACCTTCTCCATCTCCACCACTCGTAGCATGATGGTATTGAGGCCATACATACTTGCCACCTGCTTGGCCTTATCCAGAGTTTTCAAACTTTGCATGTATAGGCCTTTGTTGTATAGAATTCTCCCAAAATCTATTTGCTCATTCAATTGAAGCTCAATATTCCGATCCGCATACAAAAGCCTCAAAGAGGTTAGCACTTGTTTGTACAAATGTGCCTTCATATTGGACAATTGCTTCTTACTTACAGGTGTCTTTTCCAGCAATTGCCGCTCATTGTACACCTCCATTTTGTCCAATACATCAAACAGCCTAATAAACTTAGCTCCTTCATTTGATGCCAGCCGCTTTGCAAAGAGTTTGAAATTCCTTTTTTCTGAGGGGGATAGGCTATTTATTAAGTCAAATAAAAAATCTTTTTTATTATTGGATATCATATTTTTAAACTACTTAAACACCTGATTATCTGATCATAATGTTACTTTATATCTCATTAGACGTCGGACATATAAAGTTAATCGAATTTATTCGCTAATTGTAAGGTTCTACTTTAGATTTTATAAAAATATTATAACTATGGATGAGAATCACGTATTGATCTTTGACACAACCCTTCGCGATGGGGAGCAGGTACCCGGATGTAAATTAAACACCCCTCAAAAAATAGAAATTGCCCAACAACTGGAGGCTCTAGGTGTAGATGTGATCGAAGCAGGATTCCCCATTTCTAGCCCTGGGGATTTTAATTCCGTTATTGAGATTTCAAAAAACATAACGGAGCCAATTGTTTGTGGCCTATCCAGAGGAGTAAAAAAAGACATTGAGGTGGCTGCTGAAGCATTAAGGTTTGCTAAGCGCCCAAGAATACATACTGGAATAGGAACTTCCGATTACCACATCAAGCACAAGTTCAACAGTAATAGAGATAATATTCTACAAAGGGCTTCAGATGCAGTTGCATATGCCAAATCCTTTGTGGAGGATGTGGAGTTTTATGCTGAGGATGCAGGCAGAACAGACAATGAATACCTTGCCAGAGTTTGTGAGGCAGTCATTAAAGCAGGTGCCACCGTGCTAAACATTCCTGATACTACAGGCTACTGTTTGCCTGATGAATATGGCGCAAAAATAAAATACCTGACAGATAATGTAAGGGGTATTGAAAATGTGATTATTTCAGCACACTGTCACAATGATCTGGGATTGGCTACTGCCAACTCTATTGCCGCCATCACCAATGGAGCGAGACAGATTGAATGTACTGTTAACGGAATAGGTGAGCGGGCCGGAAACACCTCTCTGGAGGAAGTGGCCATGATCATGAAACAGCACCCTAGACTTAATGTTACCAACAATATAAATTCTAAGCTACTTAACCCCATTAGTCGACTTGTGGCTGAAAAAATGGGTATGATGGTGCAGCCTAACAAAGCAATTGTAGGCTCAAATGCTTTTGCCCATTCTTCCGGCATCCACCAAGATGGGGTTATCAAGAATAGGGAGACCTACGAAATTATTGACCCCTTGGAAGTTGGTGTAGATGAATCCATGATTGTGCTTACAGCAAGGTCCGGAAGGGCAGCTTTAGCATACAGGGCACATAAAGTTGGCCATTCACTTACAAAACTTGAATTAGACAAAGTTTACGACGTCTTTCTTAAACATGCGGACATGAAGAAAGAAATATTGGATGAGGATATTCATCAAATTATCGCAGAAGCTGTTTAAAGGGAAGAAAAAGGCTTATATTAAAGGAAACGGAAGGTACAAACTTTCCGTTTTTTTTGTTTATACCACCTACCGATCAACAAATTTCACTTGCTACTCAAAAGCCTAAAGGCTAAATTATCCCCATAAATTGAATAACAACTAACACCACTATTTTGAAAATGAACAACTTTATAAAATTCACCTTTACAATTGCCTTATTGGCCATATGCTCCTTACAGGTTATGGGACAAGAATACGATCTTTTGATCAAAGGTGGCCATGTAATCGATGCTAAAAACAATATTGATGAACCCATGGACATTGCCATTACGGGTGATAAAATTGCCTTGGTTCAAAAATCAATAGATGAAGACCTTGCAAGTGAAGTAATTGATGCTACCGGTATGATTGTAAGCCCGGGTTTAATCGATATCCACACGCACAATTTCTATGGTCTGGATCCAAGAGGGCAGTACAGCAATGGCTACAGCGCCATTCATCCTGACGGGTTTACTTTACCATATGGGGTAACTACCGTGGTAGACGCTGGAGGTTCAGGATGGAGAAACTTTATACAATTCAAAGAACAAGTTATTGATAGGGTAAGGACCAGAGTTTTTGCCATGCTCAACATTGTGGGACATGGGATGAAAGGCGCACTTTATGAACAAAACCTGGACGACATGGATCCAAAAATGGCCGCTTTGGTAGCCAAGCAACATCCTGATTATATTGTGGGGTTTAAAGTAGCCCACTATGCCGGACATCAATGGCAACAAATAGACCGTTTGGTAAAAGCAGGAGAGTTAGCTGATATTCCTGTAATGGTCGATTTTGGAGGAGCCAACCCTCCACTTTCCCTCGAAACCCTTTTTATGGAAAAGTTAAGACCGGGAGATATTTACACACATATTTACGGAGGTGGCGGATTTGGCAGAGAAGCTTTGGTGGATCCTGCCGGAAGATTAAGACCTTTCATTAAAGCTGCTCAAGAAAGAGGCATTATCTACGATGTGGGACATGGTGGCTCAAGTTTTGCCTTTAAACATGCGATCCCCTCAATGCAACAAGGCATAAAACCCAATACCATAAGTACGGATGCACACATGAGCAGTATCATGAGTGGAATGAAAAATATGACCAATGTGATGTCCAAATTTCTTAATATGGGCATGAATATGCAGGAAATTATTGCAGCTTCTACATGGAAACCTGCACAGGTAATCAAGCATACCGAATTTGGCCATTTAAGTGAAGGGGCTATAGCTGACATCGCTATCCTTAATGTATTGGAAGGGAATTTTGGCTTTACTGAAAAGACAGGTGTTGGCAAAATGATGGGAAAATACAAGATAGAAAATGAGCTAACCATCCAGTCTGGAAAAGTAGTGTGGGATTTGAATGGCCTCACTGCTCCTTTGTGGGATGAGTAAAACATTAACCTTATGAAAAGAAGACATTTCTTCCAAAATGCAGGGGTAATATCGGCGGGATTAGCCTTAGGCTTAAACGAGGAATTAAACGCTGCACAACCTAAAGCTGACTTTAAAAAAGTCAAGATCATGCATGTTACCGACACACACCTGTTTAAAGACGACCAAAGAGGCGAAAAGTACCAACAATACAGTGGGAGAATGGCAAAAGCCTACAATAAAACCCATCATTTCCTTACCGGAGAATCTACCCATCCCGAAGAAGCTTTTGAAGCAACACTGAAAATAGCAAAAGAGGTAAAAGCTGATGCCATTACCCTCACCGGTGACTTGTTCAGTTTCCCTTCTGAGGCAGCAATTGAATGGGCATTTGAGCGCCTTGAAAAAACAGGAATTCCTTATTTCTATTCAAGTGGCAACCACGACTGGCACTATGAAGGCATGGAAGGAAGCCTGCATGAATTGAGGGAAACCTGGATAAATAAGCGGTTACTCCCACTCTACAAAGGCAGAAACCCGCTAATGTATTCAGCAGAAATTAAAGGGATCAATCTGGTAAATATTGACAACAGTTATTACGAAATCCTACCGGAACAACTGGAATTTTATAAAGCTGAGGCCAAAAAAGGGCTACCCATGCTTTTAATGATGCACATCCCACTATACGCTCCCGGAAGAACCTTGGGATACGGATGTGGTCATCCCGATTACAATGCTAAGAACGACAGAAACTTTAAAATTGAAAGGAGACAACGCTGGCCGGAAGAAGGTCATACTGAGACCACCATGGCCTTTCATAAAGAAGTGTTCAACACCAAGAATCTACTAGGCGTATTTGCAGGTCATATCCACAAGCAAACCATAGATTGGGCCAGGGGAATTCCACAATTCCTTACCAGCCCAAATGCCTCCGGGGGTTATCTGGAAGTAGATTTCTTGCCTATGGAGAAAAAGGATGAGACTAAATTTTCTTAAGTAAGCCTTTTAGCCATGTCCTTTTAGCATTTATTAGTATTTTGAACGTATCAAATCTTCATCAAATCCTGCCTGCATACTTCCATCTTCAAACACCAAAATAGGTCGTTTAATCATACTGCTTTTTTCTTGGAGTATGGGGATGGCAGTATCTATTTTATCCAAAGCTGACTTTGTTTCATCATCAAGCTTTCTATAGGTAGTACCTCTTCGGTTGACCACAGTATCTAAGCCAAGCTTATCAATAAAACTTTCCAAAAGTGCCTGATCAGGCTTTTGCTTTTTATAATCAGTAAACTCATATCCCTCTTCCATTGTATCAAAAAGAGAAAAAGTTTTCTTCATCGTATTACAATTTTTAATCCCATATATTTTTACTGCCATCTCACTTGATATTTTAGTCAACACAACAACTTTTTTCGCTTTGCTTTTGGCATATTAATTGCCATTTTAATTAATAGTACAAATTGCAAAACTTTATTAAAGACAAGCGAACGGACATAAAAAGTTCCGAAATCCAAGAATTTTAATCGATTCAAATGCAAATAGATTTGAGAAATATTTTTCAAAACACATCATTAATAGATTTGATGCGTTAAAACAATATCACCACTGAAATTGTTGAATGTAAAAAGCCAACTAGTATTAATTACCATTCAACATAAGAGGAGCCTAGCGCTCCTCTTTTTTTTTAGATATACACAAAATACCCCTTATCAAAAAATTATTGATTTCTAGCTCGGAATAACGAAATTTTACTCTATCACCGGAAACTGAATTGTAGGCAAGTTGCCTTATCCCGGTAAATCACAGTACACCTATAACATCAAATCCTTGAAAACAACTTACCTCTAAGATCCGGTTAATTGCTAATATTATAACCGAAATCCATGAAACTACCCTAATCAAACACCTTATTGTATATGAATTTAAAAGTAGCAGTTCTCTTGACACTAATGCTAACCACAGTAAAACTTGGTTTAGCACAGGAAGTGCAGATTTCTCAACAACCAACCGTTTTTGAGACCTATCCATTTTCGGATCCCAACCCTGTACCCTCACTGGCCTACAGGCCCAATATTTACCCCTATTTTAATTTCGAAGGTTATAGTACCAAATCGGAAAAAAAAGAATGGGACCTTATCACCATGGAAAATGATTATCTAAAAATCACTGTCATGCCTCAAATTGGTGGGCGGATTTGGGGTGCCATAGAAAAATCAACCGGTGAAGATTTTATCTATGAAAATGAAGTAGTCAAATTCCGAAATATTGCCATGCGGGGCCCATGGACATCAGGTGGTATAGAATTTAATTTTGGCATCATCGGTCATTCTCCGGCCACCGCTAGCCCTGTCGACTATGTGTATTATGAGAATGAAGACGGTAGTATTACCTGCGTGGTGGGCACAATTGATCTTCCTTCCAGAACGCAGTGGAGAGTCAAAATCAATCTACCTAAGGACAAGGCCTATTTTGAAACAGAAGGCATCTGGTACAATCCTGAACCACTTAGACAACCCTATTATAACTGGATGACCGCAGCCGCTCATGTTGCAGAAGACCAAGAGTTTTATTACCCGGGCCATGTTGCCTTGCAACACAGTGGAGAGGCTAAAGAATGGCCGATTCAAGACGGAATAGCCATTAACCATTACAAGAACAATAATTTCGGCGGGGCCAAATCCCAACACATTGCCGGCTCATTTTTAAATCATTTTGGTGGATATTTTCATAACAAAGGAATTGGTTTTGGACATTTTTCCTCATACGATGACAGTCCCGGAAAAAAACTTTGGCTGTGGGCCTTGTCTAGAAATGGCGGAATTTGGGAAGACCTTTTAACGGACAACGATGGCCAATACATGGAGTTTCAAGCCGGAAGGATGTTGAATCAATTTTCACCATCAAAAAGCGTAGAAACACCGCTCACTAAAGCAGGTTTTGCCCCTTATACACTTGATCAATGGTCCAATTACTGGTTTCCGGTAAAAGAAATTGGTGGCATAAGTGATGTTTCAAAAACTGGTGTAGTACATGTGAAACAATCCGAAAACTTGATCAGCCTAGGGTTCAACCCATTCCAAAAGGTAGATGGTGAACTGGAAATCTTTATCAATGGAAAGCAGGAACAAACAGTGGCTGTTCAGGCCCTACCCATGGAGGCAATCAACCATGAAATAAAATATGATCAGCCGGTCAAAGAACTAGAGGTAATTTATGCAGGTGAACAGCTGTATAAATGGACCGAAAAAGACGAGATGAAACTGTCTCGGCCGTTTGATAAAACCAATGCTCCACAACTATCCGAAAACCAAAAACTGTACTTTGAAGCCAGGCAGTATTATTACAGCAGGCATTATGACAAAGCAGAGATCGCCTATAAAAAATCACTTGAAAATGATCCTGGACATCTACAGGCAAGGATAGATTATGCCGAACTACTTTTGCGCTACACAGCGTATGAGGAGGCATTAGACAATATTTATAAAGCATTGGCTACCGACTATTTTGACCATCAGGCAAACTTTGTTGCCGGTAGCATTTATAATGCAATGGGACAAACCAATCAGGCTCTTGAGGCTTTCGGTTGGGCCGCTCGATCTATGGAATTCCGATCTTCTGCTTACGCCATCATGTCGGAGATTTATTTGGCAGATGGGCAACTCAATCAGGCTGTAGATTTTGCCAACAAAGCTCTTAAGAACAACACAAGCAATATCATGGCCCTACAGGTTTTGGCTGTCAGCCAAAGGCTAAAAGGAGAAAAAGCACAGGCATTAAAAACCCTGGATCAGCTTTGGGAAATTGATCCGCTCAACCATTTCATTCGCTTTGAGCATTACCTCCTTGACAAGGATCAATCCTCCCTGGAAAAATTCAAAGCAATGATAAAAAATGAAATGCCTTTTCAAAGCTATATGGAATTGGCTACTGTGTACAATAAGTACAAGCAAAAAGAAATCGCGATTCAAGTGCTAGAAAACAGCCCCAAACACCCACTGGTGAATTTGTGGTTGGCCTATCTGGATCCTGCCCAAAAGGATGCACAATTGAATCAGATGATCGCTCAGCCCTCAGCATTTGTACTGCCATTCCGGAAAGAAACATTACCTATACTTAAGTGGGCAAAGTCTGAAATTTCTTCTTGGAAGGTGGGTTATTACCTTGCCCTTAACCTAATGGCTTTGGGACAAGAAGAAGAGGGATATCAGTTGCTTGAAGCAATTGGACAATCTGCAGATGAAGCTACTTTTTATCTAAGCAGGGCTTTATTATTGAATCAACAAGGGGATGAAAAGAAACAAGAAGACCTGGAAAAAGCCCTGTCCATGGATCAATCACAATGTAGAACCTGGTTTCAACTCACCAAGCATTTTGCTAATAAGGGGGCAAACCAGGAGGCATTGACATTGGTAAAAGAAGCAGTAAAAGCTTTTCCGGGAAATTATGTATTGGAAATGGAGTACATCCAATTACTAAACAAGGCCGGCCAATACAAAACGGCGATGAAATTACTGGATAAAATTGAGGTATTACCGCATGAAGGTGCCGGTGGCGGAAGAACACTTTATGAAAGCGTTTACCTTAATGCAACCTTGCAGGACATCAAGGCCAAGAGATGGAATGCGGCTTTGACTAAAATAGAAAAATCCAGGCTTTGGCCTGAAAATCTAGGTGTAGGTAAACCCTATAACCCCAAAGAGATCTTGCAGGACTACCTTACAGCAATGGTTTACAAAGGGAGAAATGAGCAAGGTAAATCCCGTGATTACCTAGAGGCTGTGATTGCACAGGCAGATAAGGTCAATATCAATAGCCAAGAGCAGGCTCTTGTATTTTTGGCCTTGAAAAATAACGGACAAAAAGAAGCTGCAGCTGAGTTGATGGAAAAAATCAAAAAAGGAGGCAAAGCAGCTTCAGTAGCAAAAATTGAACAACTTATAGATTACGCTGAAAATAGTGATGCGGCCACAATAGACCTTAAGGAAGAAAATGGAATCGTCAAACAGATTATTGAAGTCGGTCAATCTTTGTAAAAAAAGAAACATTTGAAGCAAAAAGGGCTTTTGGAAAACCAGAAGCCCTTTTTTATTGCTAAGCCCAACTAAACTTATTTATAGACTTTTTAAAGTTTCTTCGTTTGCCTCAAGAATTTTATTCAAGTGGGTATTCTCCAAAGCAGTAGAAAGGAACAAACTTTCATATTGAGAAGGAGCCAGATAAATGCCTTTTTCAAGCATTCCTCTAAAATACTTCCCAAAAACCTCGGTGTCACAGGTTTGGGCATCTGCAAAGTTCTTTACTTTTTGGTCTGTAAAGAAAAGCGTGTACATACTTCCCAAATTATTGATGGTATAAGGAAGCCCCAAACGTTTAAGGCTATCCTTAAGTCCGGCTACCAAGGTTTCCCCTGTTTTTTCTAACTGAGTATATACATTAGGGTTTTCATCCAGGTATTTAAGCATGGTAAGCCCTGCGGCCATGGCAATGGGGTTTCCTGAAAGTGTTCCTGCCTGGTAAACAGGTCCTGAAGGAGAGACAAAATCCATAATTTCGGCTTTTCCACCATAAGCTCCCACCGGCATTCCTCCACCAATAATTTTACCCATAGTGGTGAGATCAGGCGTTACCCCTAAATACTGCTGGGCACCTCCGGGAGACAACCTAAATCCGGTCATTACCTCATCAAAAATCAGTACGATTTCTTCCGCATCACAAAGCTTCCTTAGGCCTTCCAAAAAGCCGGGCTCCGGCAATACACAGCCCATATTTCCCGCAACCGGCTCTAAAATAATGGCTGCAATTTCACCTTTATTCGCCTCCAAAACTTCTTTGACTTTTCCCAAGTCATTGAAAGGAGCCAAAAGGGTATCTTTAGCAGTACCATGCGTTACTCCGGGTGAATCAGGATTGCCCATGGTAATGGCTCCTGAGCCTGCTGCGATAAGGAAGCTATCCCCATGCCCATGGTAATTTCCTTCAAATTTTAAAAATTTATCTTTCCCGGTAAAACCTCTGGCAAGTCTTACTGCTGACATGGTGGCTTCTGTGCCACTGTTAACCATTCTCACTTTCTCTACGGAGGGAACCATCTTGGTAATCAGTTCCGCTATTTCTACTTCCATCCCTGTAGGTGCTCCAAAGGAAGTCCCTTTCTCCATGGCTTTAATTACGGCCTCACGCACCAAAGGGTGGTTATGTCCTAGCACCATTGGCCCCCAACTGTTGATGGCTTCTATGTATTCATTACCATCAACATCATAGATATAGGCACCTTCTGCATGAGAAATAAACAATGGATCTCCTCCAACGGCTTTAAAAGCCCTAACAGGTGAGTTCACCCCACCCGGTATAAATTTTTTCGCTTTCTCAAAAAGTTGCTTGCTTTTACTTGTATTCATTTTCAATTAATCTTCAATAGTCAAAACGCCATCCACCAAACTTAATATAGGGACGTAATTATTAAATTTCACTCCTGAAAAATCAAAACCAAAGGTCAAATTTCCTTTCATAAAGTTACTACGGTCCAGGTTTTTTTGAAAATCAAACCCTTTTTCATCATTGATGACCTTTGTTACAAAATCTGCCAACTCATAGCCCATATAGGCAAAGGAAGTTGGGTAATCCTTGTAAACATTTAAGTAGTTCTCTCTAAAATCATCCAAGAGTTCATTGTTAAAGTCAACCGTATTGTTACCTATAAAATGAAAGTTCTGTGCTTCCATCATGTCATAATTGGCAAAGTCAAAATACAACCAGCTCTCCATCACCACCACAGGCATCCCTGCACCTAAAGACTCTACAAGTCCGAAGGTTGGTGAAGCAATATTCGGATCATCAGAAAAAACTACCATAATATCAGCCTCAGGATTGCCATTTGCACTCAAGTCCAGACTTTCGAAAAACTCATGCATGTCTCTGGTAGAAACCTTTTGATTTCTCACTATTTGAAGCCCACTTTTTCTGGCCATTTCCGCAAAGGTCCCTGCCAACAACTCATCTCTACTGGTTCCTGAATAGGCCAAGGCAACCCTCCTGCCCTCAAATTTTCTGCAGTAGTTCAATACTTTTTGACTTATGGCCTTTATGGATGGTCTAAATAAATAGGCGTACTCGTAGCCATTGATATTGTCATCAATATTAGAAAGGGGATTTATTTGAGGTATTTTATTTTTTGCTGCATAATTAGCTACAAGTGCTGTCTCTTCAGGGTATAGCGGGCCAATAATAATATCGGCTTTGTGCAAAAATGGATCTTCGAGTATACCTCTTACTTTTGCATCATTTCTTTCAGTGTCAAAAGTCTTGAAATTTATTTGAACACCATTGGCTTGGGCTTGTTCCAAGGCCAATTTAACACCTTGGTGAAGCTGCAAAACAAAATTATTGGCTTTTAAAAATTGGGCACCTGACCTGCCTTCATAATTGAAAGGTAGCACCACTGCGATGTCTAAAACATCGTCCTTCTCCGGTAGAAAAGTATTTCCATCCCCCTTAGAAAAAGACCTGTTTTTTATTTGATCGTAAAGCTTTCTTTCATTTGTCGACATTGCCCCTTGTGTCTCAAGTCTTTGCTTAAGGGCCATTACCAAGCCATCATTTTCCGGAAAAAGGCCATATTGAACAGCAAGTGAACTTGAAGCACTTACTTTAAGGAAATTATAAGTGGCACGATAAGCTTCTTCCTTTAAGTCTTCATCTGAGATTTCTTTGATCAACCGCAAAGCATCATTGGGTGTAGACTGCTGGAAATAACACAAAGCCAATAAGTAACGTACATCGTCCTTTTTTGCAAACCCACGAGTATCTAGCAAGGAGTTCAAAGCCTCTTTTGCTAGCTCAAACTGCCTGTTTTCATAGGCTGCCCTGGCAAAATGAAACCTTGCATAATCAGAAAGCGAGGCATACTTCTCTTTGTCGAGATAGGGGCGCAACAACTCCATGGCCTCCGATTGATTACCTTGCTGAATTTGTTTTTTTGCCTGCTCAAACTGCTCAAAACCCTCCTGAGAAAATGCAGGCATTACAGGCAGGATTAGAATTAGGAAGTATAGTAATATTTTCATTTGGTGAAGAACGCTTTAATGGTGTAGTTTCAAACTTCGTACCTTTTTTCACAAAAACCAGTCAACCATTCAAAATTACGAAATTAAATTTTCCTTAAGGGCATTTACATAAAAAAGCCTGATGAAGATATCAGGCTTTTATGTTAATCTTTATTCCCACTCTATAGTTGCTGGTGGCTTGGAACTGATATCGTACACCACCCTATTTACTCCTTTTACTTTGTTGATGATATCATTGGATACCTTTCCTAAGAAATCGTAAGGTAAATGCACCCAATCCGCTGTCATCCCATCTACAGAAGAAACAGCTCTAAGGGCCACTACTCTTTCATAAGTTCTTTCGTCCCCCATGACCCCTACCGACTGAACCGGTAGCAACATGGATCCTGCTTGCCATACGTCGTCGTATAAACCTGCATCTTTTAATCCTTGAATAAAAATATAATCTACCTCTTGAAGGGTTTGTACTTTCTCGGCTGTGATATCACCCAATATCCTGATCCCTAGCCCAGGACCCGGAAAAGGATGCCTGCCAATGATGGTATCTGCTATTCCCAAAGCTTTACCTACTTCCCTTACTCCATCTTTAAAAAGTGTATTCAGTGGCTCTACCACTTTAAGCTTCATAAAATCAGGCAATCCCCCTACATTGTGGTGAGATTTGATTGTTGCTGAAGGGCCATTAACAGAAACGGATTCGATCACATCCGGATAAATGGTGCCTTGCCCAAGCCATTTCACATCTTTAATTTTATGGGCTTCATCATCAAAAACCTCGATAAAGGTTTTTCCAATCGCTTTTCTCTTTCCTTCAGGGTCTGATATACCGGCCAAAGCATCATAAAACTTCTGCTTGGCATCCACACCAATGACATTAAGCCCCATTCCTTTGTAGGAATCCAGGACTTCTTCAAACTCATTTTTTCTTAACAAACCATTGTCCACAAAGACACAGGTCAGTTGATCTCCGATGGCCCTATGAATAAGGGTAGCTGCCACAGAAGAATCAACCCCTCCCGATAAGCCCATTACCACACGGTCCTTTCCTATACTTTCCTTTAAAGAAGCAACCGTAGCATCTATAAACACATCAGACGTCCAATCCTGAGCACAATCACAAATTTGAACCACAAAATTTCTTAAGAGGTTTTTCCCCTCTTCAGAATGTGTTACCTCAGGATGAAACTGGATACCATAGGTTTCCTCTCCCTGAACCTGATAGGCCGCTACCTTTACATTCTGTGTACTAGCTATAATATCGAAGCCTTCCGGCAGCTCTTTGATCGTATCACCATGCGACATCCACACCTGAGAATCATGCGTCATCTCTTTTAGTAAAGGCGAATGGGTATCTAAATAAGAAAGCCTGGCCCTGCCATATTCCCTGGTATCTGAGGGCTTTACCTCTCCGCCAAATTTCTGTGCCATCAACTGGGCACCATAACAAACGCCCAATATGGGAAGCTTTCCTCTCAAAGGAGTCAAATCGAGATCAGGGGCATCACTGTCCTTTACAGAACAAGGGCTCCCGGAAAGGATAACTCCTTTAATATCGGAAGTGATGGGTGGAATTTTATTATACGGGTGAATTTCACAATATACATCCAGTTCTCTAACACGTCTGGCGATAAGCTGCGTGTATTGAGAACCAAAGTCTAGGATTAAAATCTGTTCTGCCATGCGCAAATTTAATCAGCCCTTGCCAATTCCCGAAATAAAAAGATGAATTTCCAAAATAATATTTGGGGTTAATGGTCTGCGAAAAATACAGAAAACCAAAAAAACAAGTGCCACCGGCCCCATAGCTGAGCCAAAGGGGTAGGTGATTTATGATTCGTCACCCTAAGGCTTCGGCTCTGCTCAGCCGCCAGGATAGAGGTATGTTCCTTGATTTATTATTTACGATTGAATTACAATTCACGTAAAAAAATCCCCCTGAATCCCCCTTTAGAGAATGGGGCTAGGGGGATTTTAATGAAAATGGAATAGCCGAATTGTCCTAAATTAAGTTTACCGATAATTATGGATAAGATAACCGGACCCTGAACGGAGCCGAGGGGGTAGGCCTGACGTTAACCTCCCCCTACTTCTACTCCGCTCTGCATTCGGGAGGTTGTTGACATTTTTTGACCGAATGGCTTCGCAACGATCCGATTGGAAAGTCTATGGTAAGTAAACGATCCACTTTTCTTTAAAAAAACAGACCTGAAGGGTCTGAACAATAATAACCGTGGGTGGCAACCCACGGGATAGGCAAACACACCTACACTCAACACTGAAGGTGTTGAACAGCTACGAGTGATCCCAAACCCGAAAATTTAAATCCAAACAAGCCCTTGTCTACCTATGAGCATGCCTATCCACCAATCTTGAATAATAAGTAAGTTTTATTACCACCAAATTAAACATCCATCAAAACCTGTAGTTAAGAAAAATCCCGGTATAAGGCTGAAAGCGCAGGCCATTTAGTTTCAGTGTATAACCTTCAGTAGATTGAATTTGATTTTGACTTCCTTCTTCCTTCGCTCTTATAGAGATACGCTCTGTATATTGCTGCTCTCCCATATAAGCTGACAATCGAAACTCTGTACTAAGCAGCAAGCGGGCACTCAGCCTAAAACGCAAACCTGCCAAAGGAGAAACCGAAAGCCTGATTTCCCTATCATACTGGTCCTGACTTTCAAAATAATCCTCCTCCGGATCTGTGTCAGGTTGCTCAAAAATCGATCGTCTATCCATCTTACGTCCTTCCAGTTCCATACCATAGTACCCCTCCCATCTTTTGGTCAGAGGTTTTATCCATTCATAACCTACCGCCAGGCCAAAATTCCCGATGCGATCTATGTTGGTAAAATCACCCTCTATTTTCTTAGCCCTGCTAACCATCCCAAAGACACGCAGTCTTAACCTATTTTGGTCATGAATCTTTTTCCTTAGCATCAATTCCAATGGTACCTGCTGGTTTTGATCCATCAACTGATCAAAAGCAAAATTAGTATTGAGACCGATTTCATACCGGCTTGTGGAATCTAATAGACTCCATGTTGAAGGTTCGTTTTGAGCTGATGCTGTAGCAAGGCTCATGATGAAAAATAGCCCTGAAAATATCCGTTGATACATGTATCTTCTTAGTTTAGATTTATGAAAATAATGACGGGATTGCTTCCTGAGTCAACAATCCCGTCATAAAAGATTAATTATTTTACTAATATTTGCCTTTTGATAACACCGTCAGGATGTTCGATATGTACATAATATCTCCCTGGAGCTAAAGAACTGATGTCAATATTTTGAATATCTTCGGTTGATTTATGGTTTGCCTTGAGGTATCCCCCCTGATCATAAATTTTTACTTCGTAATCCAACTTATTGAAGCTATGTTCTGAATTCTTGCTATCCATATTATTGAATGCTCCTTTTTGTCCTATATCATTTTGACTGGTTGGTGTTTGTACCATCTCAATATTTATAAAATCCTCTGCAGGATTCGGATTAATATTAACGGCATAATAATAGCAGTTTTCAACAAAAGGATAAGACCAGAACCACCCACTTACTCCACAGGCATTTTCCGCCCTTACTCTCATATTGTAGTATCCGTCTTGGGAAAAATTACAGATCATTACCTGATTCTTATTTCCAACAGT